>JACUUW010000314.1 GCA_014859075.1 Desulforudis sp. | reverse complement strand
CGTGGTCGGCGATTACGCCGCCCACCAGGCTGAAAAGAAGCACCGGTGCAAACTGCGCCGCGCCCACCAGTCCCAGGAGGAAGGCCGAGTTGGTCAGTTCCAGCACCAACCAGGACAGCGCCACGTTCTGGATCCAGGTTCCGACCAAAGACACGGACTGGCCCAGCCAGTAGAGGCGGAAATTGCGGTGGCGCAAGGCGGCCAGGGGTCGGGCTTTCGAGGTGGACGGCCCGGTTTTTCTCTGCAGGTCTTCCGCGGCGGACGGTTCCAGACTCAACTGCTCTCGCCTCCGAACTATATCCTAGCACACCGGTTGACCCGCCGTCCAAAAAGAAAGGAGCGCCCACACCGGGCGTCCGGTATCAGGGTTACCATCATGATGTGTGTTGCGCCGGCCGGGGAAGCGAAAAGGTTCCAGCGAGGATTGCGCCGGCATACAGTGGGGCTGTCCTTCTAGTCCCGGAGGTAAACCCGGGGCACCCGGGCCGCGACGTTACTGACCACTTCGTAGTTGATCGTGCCGATCACGTTTGCGATTTCTTCCACCGGCAGCTCGGCTTCGTCCTGACGCCCGAACAACACGACCTCATCGCCCACAGCCACGTCGGGGATGTGGCCCACGTCGACCACAAACTGGTCCATGCACACCCGGCCCACCACCGGCGCGCGCCGGCCCCGGATCAACACCTCGCCCCGGTTGGAAAGCCGGCGGTTGTAGCCGTCCGCGTACCCGCAGGGTACGGTGGCCAGCACGGTCGGAGACGGAGTAACATACGTGGAGCCGTAACTCACCGTACACCCGGCCGGTACGCGTTTTACGAAGCCCACCTGGGCCTTCAGGCTCATGGCCGGCCGCAGGCGGACCTGCTTCTTGTCCACCGTCTCCGAGGGATACAGTCCATAGAGCATGATGCCGGGGCGGACCATGTTCAGGCGGCTTTCGGGGATATCGATAATCGCGGCGCTGTTGGCGGCGTGCAGCAGGGGGATGTCCACCCCGTCCTGCCCCAGGCTGCAGGTGACTTCGATGAATTGGACCAGCTGGTGTTGGGCGTGCCTTTTGTCCACCTGATCGGCGTTCGCGAAGTGCGTGTATATCCCCTCAACTTCCAGGTGCGGCAGGAAAGCGATGGACACGATGCGCCGGTACAGGTCCCGGTCGGCCGGCACGCCCAGCCGGCCCATGCCGGTATCCACCTTCAGGTGCACCCTGGCCGCCTCGCCCCGGCGCCCGGCGATCTCGGACAACTGTGCGGCCAGGTCTGGATCATACACCGTCAGTACCAGCTTCCGGTCAAGGGCCGCTTCGTACTGGGCCGGAGGGGTAAAGCTCATCACCAGGATTTCGGCGTCAACGCCGGCCCGGCGCAGCTTAACGCCTTCCCCGACCCGGGCCACCGCCAGGCTGTCGGCCCCCGCGTCCAAAAACGTGCGGGCCGCCTCCACCAGTCCGTGGCCGTAGGCGTTGGCCTTGACCACCGCCGCCATCTCGGTATCGCGGCCGACCAGCCGGCGCACCTCACCGACGTTGTGGGCCAGGTTGGATAGATTGATCTCCACCCAGATGGGGTGTTCCTTCAATAGACAACACCTGCTTCTTCGTTAGAAGAAAAAAGGGTCAGGCCACTTAAGTTAAAGGCAAATATTAACAGGGGTCAGACCCCTTTGTTAATTCCCCTTCCGCCTTCATTACTGAATTCTGGATTCCTTCTTCCATCCTTTAACCCTCCACATCCAGAAAGGCTGCCGTTATTTTCTCTAAAACGTCACCCGCCAGCATAGACACCTGGCCGTGCTCCGCGGCCGCCAGGTCGCCGGCCCGACCGTGCAGAAAGACAGCGGCCCCGGCCGCCCGTTCGGGTGCCAGGCCTTGAGCCAGCAGCCCGGCCACCATCCCGGTCAGCACGTCGCCGGTACCACCCGTGGCCATTCCGGGGTTTCCCGTCGGATTGATGTAGGTTGTGCCGCCGGGCGCAGCCACCAGCGTCCGCGCGCCCTTCAGGGCCACGGTGCAGTTCCACGCGCCGGCCGCCCATTCGGCGGCGCCCAAACGGTCCGCCTGAATCTCGACCGCCCGGACACCCATGAGACGTGCCATCTCTCCCGGGTGAGGGGTGATCACCAGCGGGGGTCCCCCTTCCTCTCTGCCGGCCCGGAACCACTCGGCGGGGTTCTCGGGCGCGGCGTTGAGCCCGTCGGCGTCGAGCACGGACGGCACCCGCACCCCGGGCAGCAGTTCCCGGACCAACTCCACGGTTTCCGAGTGAGTGGACAGGCCGGGTCCCAAGGCTAAAACAGCGGCCCGGCCCAGGAAATCCTCAATCTGCTCGCGGGCCGCGCGGCTGAGCGTACCCGCACCGGTCTCGGGCAGCCCCATGGTCATCAGTTCGGCCCGAAAACCGGCGGCCGCCTCCTGCAAGCTGCGCGGCACAGCCAGTGTCACCAGGCCCGCACCACTTTTAGCCGCCGCCTGAGCGGCCAGGCAGGCGGCACCGAGCATGCCCCGGGCACCCGCCACCACCAGGACGTGACCGTAGGCGCCTTTGTGCGTCTCCCGCCCCCGGAGCGGCAGCCAACTCCGGACCAGCGATCCGGTCAGCAGGTGGCGGCCGCCTTCGTCCTCCAACAGGGGCCGCGGCAGGGATATATCCACCACGTGCAGCTTTCCGACCCGGCCCGCACCCGGCTCCAGGACCAGCCCGACTTTCGGCAGACCGAAGCAGACCGTATGGTCGGCCCGGATGGCAGCGCCCCGCACCGCCCCGGTGTCGGCCTCCACGCCGGACGGAATGTCGATGGCGACAACCGGCTTGCCGGATTCGTTCACTGCTTCAACGGCCCGGCGCGCGCGGTCCCTGATCTCTCCCTTGAAGCCGGTGCCGTAAAGCCCGTCCACCACCACGTCAGCCTGCATCAGCGCGATCTGCAGCACCTGAATGGCGTTCCGGTCCTGCAGCAGGTACAGGCGCTGTCCCAGCCGCCGCCAGATTTCCAGGTTCGCGCCGGCGTCTCCGGTCACCGCGCCCGCGTCACCGTCCAAAATCACCTTGACCCGGGCGCCGTGTTGGAACAAGTGACGGGCCGCCACCAAGCCGTCGCCGCCGTTGTTGCCCTTGCCGATCAGAACCACGACCAGTTTACCCGCCGGATCACCCAGCACCGCCCGAACGCATTCATAAACCTTCAGCCCGGCGTTTTCCATCAGCACGAGACTCGGGATGGCGTACTCCGCCGTGGCGCACCGGTCCATTTCCCGCATCTCCGCCGCGGTAACCACCCGCAAGGCTACCCCTCCCCCTTCACCGGCACCGTTCCGACCGCGACGGCGAACGCCAGGGCCTGGTCTCCGTCGTGGCTCAGTGAAATATGCACTTCGGACACCCCCCGCCGTCCCGCCGCCAGGGCCGCGCCGCCGGAAAGCACGACCACCGGCCGCCCGCCGGGGTCGTTCAAAACCTCAACATCCTGCCAGCGGCAGCCGGCCAGCCCCGTTCCCAGGGCTTTGAACACCGCTTCCTTGGCGGCGAAGCGGGCGGCGAAACATTCGTAGGCCTTGTGTGCCATCCGGCAGAAATCCCGTTCCGCCGGGGTGAACACGCGCAACAGGAAGCGACCGTCGGTGCGTTCAACCACCCGCCGGATCCGCGTAACGGAGACGAGATCGGTGCCGATACCCGAAATCAAAAAACGTTACCTCCGCGTGGCGTTTAGACTAAAAACCCAGCACCCTGCGCAGTATTTTCGCCTGCGCCCGGCTCAAGGGCACCTCACTCCGCTGCCGGTCGTCCACGATCAGGGTGTAGGTACCGTTGAAAAACGGGATGATCTCCTCCACCTTGCGCAGGTTCACGAGGCAGCACCGGTGGGTGCGGAAAAATACGTTCGGGTCGAGGCGGTTCTCCAGTTCCTTCAGGGTAAACCTGGTCAACAGTTTCTCATCGTAGGTCTGGACATAGACGGTGTCTTTTTCGGTAAAAGCGTAGACGATATCGGACTCGTTGACCAGGATGGTCTTCCCCTGCTGTTCCGCCGGAATCCGGTCGATGCGGATCGGCCGGACCGGCGCGTCGGCCGCCGCCGGTTCGCCGGACGGGGCCGCCTCCTGGGTGGCCCGGATGACCTTGTTGATAGCCATGCGCAACCGGGCTTCGTCGATCGGCTTCATAATGTAGTCGATCGCATCCACCTCGAAAGCCTTCAACGCGTACTCGTCGTAAGCAGTCACAAACACTACGTAAGGCCGGTTTTTCAATTCCCGGATGGCCGCGCCCAGTTCCAGACCGTTCATGCCCGGCATGGCTACGTCCAGAAACAGGACGGAATAATCGAGCGCCTTGATCAGCGCCAGCGCCTCCTCGGCGTTGGCGGCCTCACCCACGACTTCGATTTCCGGGAAATGACCGAGCACAAAACGCATTTCCTGGCGCGCCGGGTACTCGTCATCAACTATTAAGGCTCTTAACTTCACTGTCCACACTCCCCTTTTTCTGCGGGCTCTGTACCAGGGGAACCCGGAAAGAAGCCCTGGTGCCCTCCCCAACCTTACTCTCCAACTTTAGGCCGTACTCAACCCCGAAAAGGCTCTTCAAACGCTCGCTTACATTGCTCAGGCCAACGCCGCTGCCCGAGCCGAAGCCCGGCTGGAAAACCCGGGCCAGGATGTCGTTGGGAATACCCACGCCGTCGTCGCTGATCTCCATGTGCATGTCGGCGCCGGCCCGGCGCACGGTGACCCGTACCGTGCCGCTCCCCATCTTGGGCATGATCCCGTGCTTGACCGCATTCTCGACCAGCGGCTGGAGAGTGAGCACCGGAACCTGGTAATCAAGCAGGCTCTCATCCACGTCACGTACGATGTGGAGCTTCTCCCGGAACCTCGCCTTTTCCAAAATGACGTAAGCCTCCACGCACTCCAGTTCTTCTTCCAGGGTGCTGAAATGCCCGGTCCGCTTGAAGGCGTGCCGGAAAAAGCCGGCCAGGCGGATCAACAGGCGCCGGGCGGTTTCGGGATGGGTACGGCTGAACATGATAATCGTATTCAGCGTGTTAAACAAAAAGTGTGGATTGATCTGCGCCCGGAGCGCGTCCAATTCGGCTCTGGTGACCAGTTGGGCCTGACGGTCGAGTTCGGAGAGTTCCATCTGGACCCCAAGCAACTGGGCGATGCCCACCGAAAGCTTCACCACTCCGGCCGGAATCTGGCCTTTCTCGGTCCGGTACAGCTTGATGGTTCCGACGACCTCGTCACGCAGCTTAAGGGGCACGATCACGGCACCCTCCAGGGGGCACACGCAGTCTTTGACCGGGCACTTCAGGTCCTCCTGCTTCTCCACGACTGTCATTACCCCGGTGCTGATGACCTCCTTGGTCGCCTGAGTGACAATTTCGCCCCCCGGCGGGTGCCGGTCGCAACCCGGCCCGATGAAGGCCAGTACGCGCTCCCGATCGGTAATCGCCACGGCGGGTACGTCGCCGATTTTCTGGATGATCTGCGCGGTCTCCATCGCGCTTTCCTCGTTCAGCCCCCGGCGCATGTAGGGCAATGTTTCACTTGCGATCTGGAGGGTGGGATCGATGGGCTGTTCGTCGAGTTTGACCGTAATGATCTTCCGCCCGCCCTGGTGTCCCTGGAGGGCGAAAAACAACATCAAGCCGTTGGCCGGCAAGAGGAAAACCACCACCGGCCACAACGAAGGTTTCCAGAGCAAAAGACCCCCAAACACTATCGCCTGGGCCACCAGCAATCTGGTCACCGGGTTGTCAACCGCCCTGAGTTTTTGGAGAAATCGCCCCAACCAATCTACTCTCCCTGTAAACCATCGATTAAGAATTCGTTAAACCCCAAATCAACATGCTTTTTCAAAATTCTAATGTTGTATTCTCGAAACCTGACTCGTATATCCTGTTTCCCCAATCATACTACAGCCCCGCCCGCCCGTAAATCACCTTTGCCAGGGTCCAAACGCCACAAAATTCTGGCTGCCCTGCCAGTGCCCAACCATCTCATTCGTCCCGGCCCCGCTCGTAGGAAGAGGACCGCCAGCGCTCGGGAAGCACCAGGACGGCCAATTTAGCGTACTCGCTTACCACCAGCCGCCGCCCGCCCGATGTCTCCCACCAGTGGTTTGGGTCGAACCAGGAATCGCCCGCCGGCGCGTAAACCAACCTGATGTCGCTGCCGGCGAAAACCTCGTCAAACAGGATGCTGACCCGGCGCATGTGGTAGGGAGACGAGACAACCACGGCCGACTCCAGCCCGTACCGTTCCATCAGTTCCCTGGTGTTGCGGGCGTTCTGGTACGTGTTGACGGCCTCGGTTTCCATGATGATTTTTGTTTCCGGCACCCCCAGCATCACCGCGTGCCGGCGCAGCAGGTCGGCTTCGCTCAGGTCGGCATACAGCGGCCCCCCGGTCAGGATGAACAGGTCGGCCAGACCCGCGTCGTAGAGACCAAACGCATACTCCAGTCTTTCCCCCCGGTCTCCGGAGAGCACCACCAGCGCGTCGGCCGGCTCCAACTCATCATTCACCACCAGAAAACGCCCGATGTGGGGCAAAGCGGACCAAACAGTGACCGCCAGCACAACCCCCACCACAAGGAACACTCGGAATCGCCGTTTCAACCGGTCCAGCAAACTTGGCGGACTCGGCGGCTCAGTCGTCGGCTCCGCCTTTTTCTTTTTCTTCTTATTTTCGGCCAAGTAGCATCACCCGCGCCCATGAATATCGCCCGGGACGGTTCTTGAATAGATTTCATTGTATCAAATTTCCGGCATGATTGGGAGGGCCGAGGCCCGCAGTCACCACTACCGAGTAAAAGGATACTACGCGGGAAGCCGAGTAGCGGACCTGCGAGGAAAAATGTCCGCAAAACTTTCCGTCTTCGGGAAGGAAAAAACCTATCCAAAGAGAATCCTATTAACACTTATACAGGAAATATATGGGACAAAAGTCCCGTAAGTCTGGGTCTCCCGGGAGGGGAACCCCGTCCGTCACCGCTGTCGGCGTTTGCGGGAGGGGTCGGTCCTCCCGGGGAAACAGTCCCCGACGTTCGGATCGGAGTAAGGATTAGCTATGCAACCGCACGACACCAACACGCGCCCGCCGGAAAAAGCGGCCCACTGCGCCGGCTGGCCGCGCTGCCCGTTGGCCGGACTGCTTGATGCCTTCCAGATCGGCATTTTCTTTGCTGACGAGTACGGCTTTGTGGGAGGCAATCGTGCTTGTGCAAAAATCCTTGAAATCCCAGAGGATACGCCGCCGGAAACCGTGCTGACCGAGCTGCGCACCAGGCTGGGCCTGGCTCTGCGTCCGCAGCAGATGGATCCCGGCAAGCCGCGCGAGTGTGCGGTCAAAGTCACCACCGGGGTCAAAAACGTCC
>JACUUW010000094.1 GCA_014859075.1 Desulforudis sp. | reverse complement strand
CAAATGTACATGCACGCAGTCTTGTCCTGGCCCTTGCAGCCGTCACACTTTTCGGTCATTACAAATGTCGGCATTGACTCAAACCTCCTAATTTAAACATTGTAACTTTGGGACCAAATGGATCATCGGCAGACTCTTCCGGCACTTTCGGTGCAGCACCACTCCCTTCTCCCCCAAAGCTTGGACTGCTCTGTAACGGTTTCGGTCACCCTCATCCCCCTTCCCGGAAGCCGCCAATTACTCCTTCCGGGCGGAAGCAGCGGGTGAAACTCCAGAAATAAATCTGTTCACTCACAAGATTCTAATTTCTACGTACCACTCCGTTTTCCTGCCGGCAAAGAACAGTTTTTTGTGAAGTCTTTTTCATACGGGTATTTTCAACAAGAATTAACTGACTAGTGGGTGTTAGAACCATTGTGAAGCCCGGCACATATGATACGGCGCCCAGACTCTTCTTCCGGGTACAGGACCCGGATTGCGTTCACTATAGCATGTCTCTCTATTCATGGCAAGTCCCAAATCCACGAAAGGAACCCCCGAGTTCTACCATTTTCGCTCGCTTTCCCGGCCCAGGAAACCAATCAGACAAAACAAACTGCCAACGCTTCACGGAACTGGCGATTACAGGCGAAGCCTGTCGAACACGGCCTGTTGCCCGGCCGGAAACCGGATCTGTTATTGCTTAAATAATCACATTCCTGGAGGTTTGTTGTTTCCCGGCACGCGTGGTATAATATGTGAATATGGCCGAGAATCAAGGGTTCACGGCAACCGGTTGAACGTTTGGATGAATCGGACGCTTATTCTTCGTGATATTCTTAACAGGAGGTTTTTCGATGTCTGATGCGGTCTTGAGTAAGGCCCGGGAATTGGGCCAGGTTCTTACGGAGTCTCCGGAATACAAGGAAGTGAAAGCAAGACAGAAGGTAATGTTTAACGACGACGCGGCCCTGGAAATGCTGAAAACGTTTCACGCCATGCAGGATACCGCCCAGAAGAAGCAGGCACGGGGCGTGGAACTCTCCCAGGATGAAATCCGCTCCCTGGAAAAAATGGAACTGACGATGTCAAAACACCCCAGTATCATTGCTTTTCAGGAATCCCAGAAACGCTACCAGGACTTGATCAACAAGGTCCTGAAAACGGTGATCAACGTACAGAAGAAGGATCAGCAAGAAGACCTGCTCAGGGAGCAGATTCCGGACTATCAGGACTATCAGGACGACACCAAGTAGCGGTGCTCAACCAGCGCGGGGGGATCAACCCCCGCGCCACTCTTTCCTGATCGGCCCTAAGTTTCTTCGTCTTCCTCGCCGGCCAGCGTCCGCATGATGAAGCGCTCCACGTGGCCGTGGCAGTCGATAAGCGTCCAGGTTACACTGTGCGTGCCGACAAGCGGTATCAGTTTCCCGGGGAAAAACGCCATCTGGTACTGGATTCTGGTTTGGATCGCCTGACGCGCGCAGGACTTGGTACAAGTCATGCAGTCCCAACAGTCTCCCGGCTCGCGGCAAACCGCTTTTCCGCTCGCCTTATCAATAACCATCAGGTTGCCGGGGCAGACCACTTCACACATCGGTACTCTCTCACCCTGACAACCGTCACACTTGTCCGGAATTACGTATGGCGGCACCGATATCTCCCCCTTTCACCGTTTTCCCGCTACAAGGTCTGGCACTTGCGGTCACCGGGCACGATCTGCTCGTAGGGCTCCCTGAAAAAAGACAGTGTATCGGTATTCGGGTCCCATTCCGAGGTGATGAAACAGTCGTATTCCTCATCCACTCCCGGGTAGTCGGTCCGGTTGACGTAACCCGGATAGCGCGTTTCTTTGCGGTAGTCGATGTGTTCGACAACCAATTGGCAAACGTCCAGCCGGTTTATGACATCCCAGGCAAGCTGCAGGTCGTGCAGGTCCGCGGCGACCAGATACTGTAGTTGTTCGCGCCGCAACCGGTTGATCAGCTTACGGGCGATACCCAAATTCGTCTCATTGACGTAAAACCACCGGGACCGGCCGCCGCAGTACTCTTCCATGATGTTCTGCATACGCGCCTCCATCTGGCCGGGCGATACGCCGTCCATCGGATCGCCGTTGGTATAAAAGCTGCACCTATTGAACCGTTCCAGGGGCGCGAAAACCCCGGCCTCCAAAGCATCGACCATGGCCGGGTCAAGACCCAGCAGCTCCGGCCGCCGTTCTTTGAGGTAGCCGACCATGCTCCGACCGGCCAACCGGCCGCACGTCCACGTGCCGGAGATGAAACGTGAGGGTGCCCCACCCAGAGCGTCACCGGAGACAAACAGCCGCTCAACCGTCGTCATCCGGGAGTTGCCGATCGTCCACGCGCCCGCGCAAGCGGCGTGCGCACCGACAATGGACGGGTCGGCGGCATCGATCTCAATCGGCTCCCGGGCCGGGTTGATGTCGTTGCAGCCCCAGTACAGTACCAGGCAGGGAGCCATGTCGAGGTACTGGGCTTTGAGGCCTTCAACGCGTTCCGGATCCCCACGGGTGGTATCCATGTAACACGGGCCGCGGTGATTTTCCATTTCCCGGCAGTAAGCAAGTACGCGGATCGGGGTGGGCGCCGTGTGCCCGCCCATTTTGATGTACTCCTCCCGTTCCTGCATGAAGGCCTCGCCTTGGGCGTTGACCATCGGGGCCCCCATGCCGATGGCCAGGGTACCGGTGGCCGAGTAAGTGTCCTTGGTCCGGACCGGTACGAGGCGACTGTCAAAACCGAGCATTTTCGCCCCGGCCCGTTTGCACATGGCGTAGCTCCCGCCGGTGTTGAACGGGTAGTACCAGATCCGGTGGTGGGCATCGCCTTGCCCCCTGGGGCGCCAGATTCCGGCTGCGCCGCCGGCGCAGACCATGACCACCTTGCCACGCGCCACGTAAAACTTGCCGTCCCGGACCCCGAAGCCCACACAGCCGCCCACCTGGTCGTCCACCTTGATCAAGTCGGTCACGTGCACCCGGTTGTACACCCGGGCCCGGGTCTTAATGGCCATGTTGGCGGTGATGGGTTTCAACAGGGAACCGTTGATTTCAATGTTCCATTTGCCGCGGTTCAAGTAGCTGCCGTCGGGTTTCTTCTTGATCGGCAGTCCCTCTTGTTCCATCATGGCCACCGTTTCGTTGACCAGTTCGGCCACGCTGAGGAGAATGTCCTCGCGTACCGGTGCACCGCACATGTCGTAACGGATGTAAGACACAAGGTCCTCGGGCGTGCCTTGATTCAGGTACATGTTCAGCGCGTTCATGCCGGCGGAAAGGGCGCCGCTGTTGCGGATGAAAGCTTTTTCCAGAATGACGATCTTCAGGTCGTCGCCACCGACCTGGCGGGCCTCGTAGGCGGCCAGACAACCAGCGGTGCCGCCGCCGATGATCAGGATGTCGGCGTCAATGTACACTCTCTCTCGCGCCACGTTCACCTCTCCCTCCTTGCTCAACATTTATAAAACTTGCCCCAAGCCCAATCCAGTCAACTGCCGAAAAGGCAGGTTCACCCTAATTGTTAAACTGCCCGGAAAACGGGATGAAACTGGGAAACCACCCCCCATCTTGCGCCGTTGCCGGAGATGAACGGTTTCATAACAGGCGCCGGCTTACAATCAGGCCACAAGTGACCTGGCGCGACGCCAGGTAAAAAACAAAGCAAGTGTGCTAACCGTCACCACCGCGAGGCTGACCAACTGTCCGACAGTCAGCGCGTCAATCCCCGTGGGCGGGGAAACCCGCCAGAAGTCTATGACAAACCGGTAGCCGCCATAGAGCATCAGGAAAAGCCACATTATAAAGCCGTCAAACGGTTTACTACGGCTGGATACCCAAAGCGCCAAGAATATTAATATACCAAACCCGACGGAATACAGCTGCGTTGGGTGTCGCACTACCTCGTCGAAAGGGAACACCATCCCGAAGGCGTGATCCGTGGGCAGTCCGTAACAACACCCGTTGAAAAAACAGCCGATACGGCCGAACGGATAACCGGCCGCCACACCCAGCGCCAGAACGTCTCCCACACGGGTCAACCCCAAACCCCGGCGCCGGGTGAACCAGATGACCACGAGCAGGCACAGCGCCAAAGCACCGAAAAACGAGAGCCCCCCATCCCAGATCCGCAGCATGGCCAACGGCGCGGTACCATACTGCTCCCATTCCAGGAACACGTAAGCGGCACGACTGCCCACGACGCCGGCCACGATCATGTACAGCGCCAGGTCCAACAGGGTGTCACAGTCCATGCCCCGGCGTTTACCCACTTGTAGAACAACGATGAGCCCGACCACAACGCCCAGGGCCAACAGGGTCCCGTAGCTGGTTACGGTAAACGGACCAAACTGGAACAAGACAGGGTGCAATACATGTACCACCAATCTATTCACGCCCGCCGGCACAGCCGGCCGCCTTATGAGCTTGGCCGGTTATTCGCGGGCGCATTCATGGGCCCTACCGGTCAGGATCTCCAACCCGTGCGGCAACACCGGGAGAATGGCATCAAGGCATTCCCGCACCGCTTTCGGGCTGCCTGGAAGGTTGACAATCAGCGACCGTTTCCGAATTCCGGCCACCGCCCGGCTGAGCATGGCGCGGGGCGTCTTCTTGCTGGTTTCGGCGCGCATCGCCTCGGCCAGTCCGGGTACCTGACGTTCCACCACGGCCAAGGTGGCTTCGGGGGTGTTGTCCCGCAAAGCGAATCCGGTGCCACCGGTGGTGAGCACCAAGTTGATTTTTCGGTCGCACAACTCGACCAGTGTCTCAATAATCACCTCGATGTTATCGGACACAATCCTGGTATCACGGACTTCCCATCCCTGGTCGGTAACAATCTCGGCTATGGTCCGACCGCTCTCGTCCACCCGTTCGCCCCGGGCACCCCGGTCGCTCACCGTGACGACGGCAACGCTAAACATCGGGCAACACCTCAATGGTACCCCCGACCTCAACCTGACCGCTTTTGAGCACCTTGATGAAAATGCCCTCCCGGGGCATGATACAATCCCCCACCTGCTTGAAGACCGCGCAGCCGACGTGGCACTTCTTACCGATCTGGGTAACTTCTCCCAGCACTTGTTCCCCTATTTTGACCCTGGTTCCCACCGGCAGGCTGTGCAGTTCCAGGCCTTCGGTGGTCAGGTTTTCGGCAAAGTCGCCGGGGTGCACGTCAAGCCCCTTTTGACGCATCCGAGCAATGCTCTCGACGGCCAACAGGCTGACTTGGCGGTGCCACGGACCGGCATGGGCGTCACCCACCAAGCCCGATCCTTCCTGAAGATAAGCCCGCTGGACGTTGTCTTTCCGTACACCCTTGGTTTCGCTGGTGCACACCGCTACAATCCTCCCGACCAAACCGACTCCCCCTCCCTTTCAAACGGACCACTGCGTCCACCGGACTTGGCGACCAACCGGATATCACCGATTATCATTTCCCGGTCCGCCGCTTTGCACATATCGTACACCGTCAGGGCGGCCACCCCGACGGCTGTCAACGCTTCCATTTCCACACCGGTCTGCCCGGCCGTCTTGACCCGGGCCTCGATTTCCAGCCGGGAAGCTGCCGCGTCGGCCCGGAAACGAACATCCACCACGGTCAACAGCAGTGGATGGCACAACGGTATCAAACGCGCGGTCTCCTTGGCGGCCATAATACCGGCCGTGCGGGCCACCGCCAGCACCTCACCCTTGGCAACCTGGTTATTCAAAATGAGCTGCAGGGTGTCGGGCCGCATACGCACCGCACCCCGGGCCACCGCCTCGCGCACGGTGGTGTGCTTGGCGGTAACCTCGACCATTTTCACCTTGCCCTGTTCGTCAACGTGAGAGAACCCGGACATGCCTGGTCATTCCCCCCGGTCGATCCGCCGGCGCCGCATGGCGACCAAGTGCTTCTGAAATACTGTTTTCGACACTGAAGAAGTTATTCCTGCTCCCATATTATCTTCCCACAGTCCCGGAGGTCGTACCCGCCAAGGGCCTGGACATCCGCCTGGAACCGGTGGTCTGAGATCACGTCCAGGAGCCGGCGGACCAGTGGTTTGTCCCAATAATCCCTGAGAATGCAGAGATCATACCGCTCCTCGGCCACCGGAACGAAATCCAGTCCCAGGGCAACGGCGGCGGCCCGGATACCCAGACCGCAGTCGGCCGTGCCCCCGGCTACGGCAGCGGCAACGGCCATGTGCGTATACTCTTCACGATCGTAACCATTCACCTTTTCCGAGGCAATCCCCCGCAGCTTGAGGTGATAGTCCAGCAACACCCGGGTCCCGGCCCCCCGCTGCCGGTTTACAAAACGGACGCCGTCCGCGGCCAGATCCGTAAAACCATTAATTCCCGCCGGGTTACCCGGAGCCACAATTAACCCCTGCTCCCGGTAGGCCAGGTTCAGCAAAACCACCCCGCGGTCCGGCAGGTGTTTCTGAATGTAGGAAATGTTGTATTCACCCGTGGACTCGTCCAGCAGGTGGGTGCCGGCGAGGTGCGCCTCACCGCGCCTGAGAGCCAGGAGGCCTCCCAGACTTCCGACGTGCGCGGACGAGAGCGAAGCCTCGGGATACTTCACCTTCAAGCGGTTAGCCAGCACGTCCAGGGCGATGTCGTGGCTGCCGATGACCACCGTGGTCTCCTCGATTTCCGGCAGGGAGCGCAGGAGTTCGACCTCCACCGTCTGTCCGGCTTCGAACCCTTCGTTCAGGCGGGGCACCACCAACAATCCGTCGGCCCGGATCATGGTCAGGATCAGGCCGGCCCCCCGGCCGAGCGGGGTGCAGATGATTTTGTCACCCACCTTCCCCAGCTTCACCCGGACAAACTCGTCCACCCCCATCGGGGAGACCACCCGGCGGGACAGCAGCGCGGACACCCGGGACCGGGGCGGCACCACCCGCCCGACTCGGGCGTAGACCACCGGCCGGACAAAAAGTTCACAGTTCAGTACGGCCGAGACCGGGTACCCCGGAATGCCGAAGACCGGTTTCCCCCCGATCTCCCCCAGGATCACCGGTTTACCCGGCTTGATGCCCACCCCGTGGGTCAAAACCCGGCCCAGGTCGCCGATCAGGTGGGCACTGAAGTCCTCCCGCCCGGCCGAGGCCCCGGCGTTGATGATCACGAGGTCGGCCGTCTCAACCGCCGCCTGGAGCGTCGTACGCAGGCGGTCGTACTCGTCCGGGACGATGTCCCACCGCACGAAGTCCGCGCCCCACTCCCGCACCAGTGCCCCGAGTACCCGGCTGTTGTACTCGACGATATCGCCCGGACGCAGTTCACCTCCCGGCTCCACCACTTCGGTCCCCGTCGGGATGAAGGCCACCCGCGGCCGCGGGTGGACCTTGATCCGGGTCACCCCCCCGGCCAGGAGTCCGCCGATGTCCACCGGCCGGACCAGGTGGTTGGCCGGAACGATCATTTCGGTGGCC
>JACUUW010000001.1 GCA_014859075.1 Desulforudis sp. | reverse complement strand
GGACGAGATCGTGGACGGCGGGACCCTGCCGCTAAAGTACGCAGCCTACAGCGCCTGTTTCCGGGCCGAGGCCGGCGCGGCCGGACGCGACACCCGGGGGCTGATCCGCCAGCACCAGTTCAACAAGGTTGAACTGGTGAAGTTTTGCCGGGCGGAGGATTCCGAAGACGAACTGGAGATGTTGGTCCATGACGCCGAGGAGGTCTTGAAGTTTCTCGGGCTGCCTTACCGGACGGTGCTCCTGTGTACGGGCGACCTGGGCTTTTCGGCCGCCAAGACCTACGACCTGGAGGTTTGGATGCCGGGCCAGGGTTTGTACCGCGAAATCTCGTCCTGCTCAAACTTCACCGATTTCCAGGCGCGCCGGGCGAACATCCGTTACCGGCCGGCGCCCAAGGCCAAGACCGAGTATGTGCACACCTTGAACGGCTCGGGACTGGCCGTGGGCCGGACACTGGCGGCGATCCTGGAGAATTTCCAGCAGGCCGACGGTTCGGTGGTGATCCCGGAGGTCTTGCGGCGGTACATGGGCGGCCTGGAGCGATTGGCGCGGGAACAGCGCGCCGGTCTTGGTGCGGTCCCCCCGAAGGGTCGTTAGTCTGCACGGCAACCGGACCGGCATGGCGGGTCAATCACCCTTGGTTTCTGCGGCTACAGGCCCGGATTTATTGACACTGTGGGTCCGATGTGCTATAGTGATATGTGCCTGTGGAGCACCTCGGAGGGGTGTCCGAGAGGTTTAAGGAGGCGGTCTTGAAAACCGCTGAACCCGAGAGTGGTTCCGTGGGTTCGAATCCCACCCCCTCCGCCATTTGGGAAGTGGGAAGTGAGAGGTGGGACAGCAGAAAGAATGCGCGGGGCGCATTCATAATGTCATAGCTTATGGTCGCGGAGAGATGGCCGAGTAGGTCGAAGGCGCTCGCCTGCTAAGCGAGTAGATGGGCATAATCCTGTCTCGAGGGTTCGAATCCCTCTCTCTCCGCCATGAATGAATTTAAGTTAAGGGTCAGACCCCTTACTTAAACTTAAAAGCAAAGCGGTGACGAACATGCGCCCGTAGCTCAACGGATAGAGCGTCAGACTACGGATCTGCAGGTTGGGGGTTCGAATCCCTCCGGGCGCACCAAAAAAGAAGTCAGAGGCCGGAAGTCAGAGGTCTGACCGCCGGTTAAGTTAAGGGTCAGACCCTTTCTTGAAACAGTGGGTAATCGTCGGAACTGGCGGAAGGAATGCAATAAATTGCATTCCAGATTAATTTATTGGGTCGAAAGCGACTGAAAATTTCGCAACGGCTTTCCGGGATCGGCCTATCCACCGACGACCGACGACTGAACATGCGCCCGTAGCTCAGGAGGATAGAGCAGCGGTTTCCTAAACCGCGTGCCGGGGGTTCGAGTCCCTCCGGGCGCACCAAAAAGAAGTTTGAGGCCGGAAGTTAGAGGTCTGACCAGCGGAAGGAATGCGCGGGGCGCATTCCGTAATATATGTGTAATCAGTCGTCAGTGGTCAGTCGTCGGACTGGCTGAAGTAGTGTGTTAAGTTAAGGGTCAGACCCCTTTCTTAAAAGAAGCCGGAGGTCGGAAAGAGACTGCCGGCTTCCGGCGATGAGGTTTGTGATCGATCAGTGAACCACGTGCCGAACCTGGTGGTGCACGCCGGGTATATGCGCGAAGCGCTACGGGAGGCCGAGAAGGCCTATCAACTGGGCGAAGTGCCGGTCGGTGCGGTGGTCGTGGCCGGCGGTCGTGTGGTGGCGCGGGGCCACAACCTGCAGGAGACCCTGAACGACGCCTCGGCGCACGCTGAACTGCTGGCGGTGCGGGAAGCGGCGGGGGCCCTGAACGATCGGCGTTTGAACGAAGCTACGGTGTACGTAACTATGGAGCCCTGTCCAATGTGCGCGGGGGCCCTGGTGCAGTTCCGGGTTGGCAAGGTGGTTTTCGGAACGCCCGATCCCAAGGCCGGCGCCGCTGGTTCGGTGGTCGACCTTCTACGGGAGGCGCGGTTCAACCACCAGGTGGAGGTCATTCCCGGGGTACTGGAAGCGGAGTGCCGGGAGATCGTCCAGCGGTTTTTCCGGGAACTGCGACAATAACATAACCAGGTTAAACAACGCGGAGAGATGGCTGAGTCCGGTTGAAGGCGCTCGACTCGAAATCGAGTAGGCGGCCCACAGCTGCCTCGTGGGTTCGAATCCCACTCTCTCCGCCAAACATGCCGAAATCAAGGGGCTTCACAGAAAGTGAAGCCTTATTGTTTGTCCCCATGTTTTACTAGGCCCGCCACGGCAAATAACAGCCCTTTTTGGAAACCAAAAGCCGACGCAAAAGGTCTAAGAGGTGAGGGTTTGGTTACAACGGGCCTCACCGAACAAACGGAAGGAGTATCCATAATGCGTAGACTGATGTTTGCGGCGGTGTTCGCCGCCTTAATGCTGTTGTTGCCGTGGGGCGGGGGCGCCGGGGCGGAGGCGGCGGCGTTCAAGCTCGGCAACGAGCGTTTGGTGGACGAGTACCACCACCTGATTGCCGGGAAGCGGGTGGGGCTCGTGACGAACCAGAGCGGGGTCAATACCCGCGGGGAGAGCACGATCGACGTCCTGGTGCGGGACAAGACGGTACAACTAGTAGCGCTCTACGGGCCGGAACACGGGATCGACGGGCAGGCCAAGGCGGGGGCCTACGTGGAGTCGTACGTGCACCCCACCCTGCGTATCCCAGTGTACAGCCTGTACGGGCAGACCCGGATGCCGACCGCGGAGATGCTGCGCGGGGTGGACGTGCTTCTGTTTGACGTGCAGGACATCGGCGCCCGGTCTTATACTTACATGTCCACGCTGAACTACTGCATGGTGGCGGCAAAGCAGCATCAGGTGCCGGTGGTCGTTCTCGACCGGCCCAACCCGCTGGGCGGGGTGATCGTGGACGGTCCGGTCATGGAGGATCGTTTCATCACTTTCGTCGGGGTCGACAACCTGCCGATGTCCCACGGGATGACCGCGGGCGAGTTGGCGCGGTTTTTCAACCGGAAGATCGGGGCCGACCTGACGGTGGTCCCCATGGCCGGTTACACCCGGTCGATGATCTTTCAGGACACGGGGTTGAATTGGGTGCAGACCTCACCGAATATTCCGGACCTGGAAGCGGTGTTCGGGTACGGGGCCACCGGCCTGGGGGAAGGGACCGGCATCTTTCAGGCCGATAAATTCCGGTGGATCGGCGGGAAGGGCATTGACGCTCAGAAGTACGCCCGGATGCTGAACCAGGCCGGGCTGCCCGGCGTGGATTTCGTGCCCGAAACGCGCGGCGAAGCCGGGGGCGTACGCCTGAACATCGTGGATTATCACACCTTCAACCCGGCCCGGACCGGGATTTACGCCCTGGCCTACGCTCGTGCCTTAAACGGGTTCAGCGTACCGAAGAGCAGTGCAAACAACATCGTCATGTTTGACAAGATTATGGGCACGGACAAGATCGGTCAATACCTGGAGCAGGGACTCTCGCCCCAGCAGATCGAAGCCAATTATGCGCCCGGTCTGAACAGGTTCAAAGCGGAACGGGAGAAGTACCTGATCTACGGTTCCGGACCGATCAAGGTCCTTGTATACGGGCGCCCGGTTTCCTTCGACGTGGAGCCCTACATAGATTCGAACAGCCGGGTGATGGTGCCGCTCAGGGCGATCGTGGAGGCGCTGGGCGCGCAAGTGGATTGGGATACAAGGACCAAAAGGATCACCATCACCAGGGAAGGCAAGAAGAGCGTGTTCACGGTCGGCAGCACCACCGCCGTTTTCGAAAACCGGACGGTGATCCTGGATACCCGACCGGTGATCCGGGACGGCCGCACCATGGTTCCGGCCCGGTTCGTGGCCGAGTCTGTGGGCGCCAAGGTCCACTGGGACGGCGGCTTGCGGACGGTGACCGTTGAGGGTTCCTGAGTATACCGCGGCCGACCGGCGCAAATGGTGAGGGGACGGTGCCGGGTACGCGCCGGAATGGCCGGGTTTTGTGCGGGGAGGCGGTGTTGCGCCTCCCCTTTTTGGGGGTTAAGACAGAACGGCCCGGAGAGGGAACGCCGGTCCGGTGACGGTGATTCTGGTCCACGGGTCGGTGGCCGGATCCGGCACCACGGAATGGCTGCGATAAGACGAACCGAACTCAACCTGTTGGAGGCGGTGGTTCAAAAGGAAGTGGAGGGTCTCAGGAGGCTGATACTCCACCGGCACGTCGCCCTTCCGAATCAAGTCGACGCTGATTTCCAGGTGACCGTTTCGGACGGCCGCCTTGACGGCATAGGCGAGCAGCGAATCCCTGTCGAAGTAGTCTACGATCAGCCCTTCGGTCTTGCCCGTCACGGTGATGAACAGCTCCAGGCTGGGGAGGGAGCGGCCCGGTATGTGGGACAGTGGGTCCGGGTACAGGGGAATGGCCGTATTCTCACGTACGAACAACGGCAGGTCGGTGTCTTCGTCCGGGCGGGTCTGGTAAGTCTGTCCGCCCTGACGGCCCTTCCGGCACCACCACGAATACCACTGCCCCGGCGGGAGATGGTAGGTCCGGGTCGAGCCGGGGCTCATCAAAGGGGCGACCAGCAGGCAGGGACCCAACAAGAATTCCGTTTCGTAGTACTCGGGCTTCAAGGTCTCGGCGGTGGGCGTGTGGAAAAAAATCGGCCGCATTATCGGCTGACCCGTTTGGGCGGCCTCGTAAGCGAGGGAATAGAGATAGGGAACGAGCCGGTATCGCAGCTTGATCGCCCGGCGGGCACTGGCTTCCACTTTCTCTCCGAACGACCAAGGTTCCTGGTCGCCGGTGCCCCGGCTGGTGTGGGTGCGGCAATAAGGGTAGAGGGCGCCCTGAAGGATCCAGCGTTCGTACAGTTCCGGGGATGGCGTTCCCCTGAAGCCGCCGATGTCCGGCCCGGTCACCGGTTGTCCGGAAAGACCGAGGTTTAAAAGCATGGGTATGCCGGCTTTGAAGTGATCCCAGTCGCTGGCGTTGTCGCCGGTCCAGGTGGCGGCGAACTGTTGCCCCCCCAGGTAAGTCGACCGCGTGATGACGTAAGGTAATCGGGTGTTTTCCTGAAGGCCGGCGTGGGTCGCCCGGCACATCATGAGGCTGTATACGTTGTGGACGCGTCCGTGGGGGAAAGTCGTTCCGTCTGTCAGCCTGTGCTGTACGTCCGGGGGCAGCGTGCGCCGGCAGTCGAAGGTGGAAGGCTCGTTCATGTCACACCAGATGCCGTCCACGCCGGAGGCGGCGAAATCCCGGATTAGTTCCGCCCACCATTCTCCGACGGAGTTATTGAGGAAATCTGGAAAATAGCAGGATCCCGGCCAGACCTTCTTGGCGGCGGTTTTGCCGTTTCGGTCCGTCACGAAAACGCCCCGGCTGACGCCGGAATCATAGGCGTGGTAACCCGGCTCGGTTTTAATGCCGGGGTTGAGAATGACCACGATTTTGAACCCGTGGCGGTGCAGTTCCCGGATCAAGTCCTGGCTGTCCGCAAAACCTTCTCCCCAGGTAAAGCACTTGTACCGGTCCATGTAGTCGATGTCGAGGTAGAGGACGTCACAGGGAATGTCCCGGTTTCGGAACTCGGCGGCGATTTCGCGTAACCGGGCGGAGGGCGCGTAGCTCCAGCGGCTCTGTTGGTATCCAAAGGCCCACTTGGGCAAGGGAGCGGTGTTGCCGGTCAGGGTGGTCAGCTGGCGCATAACCTCGGGGAGGGATGGTCCCAACAGGAGATAGTAGCTCAGTTCGGTGTCATTCACGGAGTACAGCAGCCTTTTGCCGTCGGCGGAGAAATCAAACTCGGCATAACCCGGGTTGTCAAAAACCAGGCCTAAGGCCGGCCCGTCGATGTATTGAAATACGGCCACGGGCAGCGACTTGTACAGCGGGGTGTCCCCGACCCGGTACGCGGAGTTGTCGGTGTTCCACATGACCACCCTTTGCCCGGCTTTGTCCATGGGGGGCGTGTTTTCGCCCAGGCCGAAAACCCGGACTCCGCCGGGACGGGGAAGCCGCTTGTCGACGAGCAGCCATTGTTTCGTGGTCTGCGGGGGGAGCGGTGCGGTCAGCACCAGGTCCGGCCCAATCCGGTACGAGATGAGCCCCGCCGGTGCGGCAACGGAGAAGCTTGCCTGGAGCCCATCGGCCAAGGTAAACGCAAGCGTGGCGTCCTCGGCCTGTTCCAGGCGCCAGCCGTCCCGGTTGATGTTTGCCAGGTCGACCGCCCAGGAGTTCTGTTCCCACCAGGCTTCCCGGTGGCGGACGCTTTGCAGGTAGACCCGAAGAATTCCCTGGTTGAAGGGACTAACCAGAATTGGCCCGTTTTTGTTAGCCAGTACTAAGGAATTGGGGGTGGCTTTTCTGACGACGTTTTGATCAAAACGGCGGCCCCGGCGGGGAGGCTTCTTGATGTTAAGCCATTTCTGGGTCAGTGTGCTCAGTCTGATGAGGGTCGCTTCCCTGAGAGACATCTGGGCTGCGTCCTCCTAAACCTGATTCCAGGAGGTTCGGACTTGCGCCGGCCGTTCAAACGGCCTGCCTGTGCCGTATGATATGCGCAATGTTACAGCCGGGTGCGCAAGTGCCTTATCCGGTCCTTCGCCCGATGTCTCCGGACGGTCGCCGCCTTCTCATTCGGCTGGTACCGGTGTAGTTGAAATCAGCCGCGATTAGTGGTACAATGAGAAGGCTGCGGTGGTCGGAGAGGTGCGGTATTCTGGGGTTTCTCCGATTGTCGGGTGGTAAAACGAGCCTGAGGTTTTGTAGTCCGGAGAGATGGCCGAGCGGATGAAGGCGCACGCCTGGAGAGCGTGTGGGCGGGTAACCGCCTCGTGGGTTCGAATCCCACTCTCTCCGCCATATGATTTAGTCGTCAGTCGTCGGTGGTCCGTCGTCGGACTGGCGGAAGGAATGCGGACAACCGCATTCCGAAAAAAGCTTGATTGTCTCAGTGAGAACCAGGTCGGTCGTCAGGCCGGCGCGTCTGTAGGTAACACAAAAAGTCAACAAATCGTCTGGTATCAGTCTGGGATGGGAGAAGACTCCCCCGTCTTCACCGACGACCGAAGACTGACGACCAACGACTTAAATATTAGCCGTGCTAGACGGGGAGGTAGCGGTGCCCTGTGACCCGCAATCCGCTACAGCGGGGTTGAATTCCTGTCCGAGGGCTTGGCTTGTGGGGTCCGCCCGTCGTAAGGGGTGTTGACGGTTGGGTCTTGCGCGACGGAGTTTCTCGAACCGTGTCAGGTCCTGACGGAAGCAGCACTAAGGGAAGTCCTCCGGGTGCCGCAAGGGTGCCTGACTCGAGCTACCTGCGGCGGTAACGCCCGGAAGTCATTGTTCAGAGGCAGGTGCACGGCTATGTTTTTGAAGAGAGGGCGGAAACCGCCCTCTCTTTATTTGGTAAGTAAAGGCTTTATCACCAAAGTTTGCCTCGGGGCATAGATTGAGGTAGGCGGTGATAAGGAGGGATGATGTATGGCCCGAGGAAAAACCAAGCCACGTTATGCTGCTGCCCGTCAAACAGCCTGTATTTTGGTGACCAAACGTGAACCCGTTGGCATAACTCGGGGGGGGAAAGAGGCAAAAGATGGCATCAAATACGCTGGCCCCGGCCCTGCGGGCGGCTGTGCGGATTTGAAAAGGAAGGACCATAACCTGGTTCGCAGGGATGAAAAGCGAAAGACACAAGCCTACGTAGTCGGCGCCACGCCGGAGGCCGCCAAGGAGCTGAGGCTTCAACAGGAGAAGCAGTCCCCCTTCAGCCAGTCGCGGCACTGGAATCGCACGGAAGTAGGAAGCCCTGAGCAGAAAGCCGTCCTGGAGCAGATCCATGCCGGCCTTGAGGCGGTCGGCAATAAGCTGGGGCTGCTTGAAGCACTCCAGAAGAAGGTGGATGAACTGGGCGTGATCGAAAAAAAATCGCCTGGACCGGACGTGTTGGATGAAAGGCTGAAGCAGTTGGATAGAATCGAGCAGAAGCTGGACGCTGCCGAGAACAAGTTGGCGCAATTGGAGACCACTATCGCCCGGGAGTTGAAACGCCCGGATGTTATCGCGAAGATGCGGGGGGAGCTTGAGAACGCGGACATTGAAACAGAAAAAAGGGAGAGTCGTTCGGGGCTTATTGGCTGGCTCACGGGGCAGGACCGTCGTACCGGAGATTGAAGGTGGCTCCCAGGTTCGGACCAACCCGTCACCGCACAAGAAACCCCAGGCCTGCTGGCAAGCCTGGGGTCTTGCGTCTGGGATGACTGTTACCCGTTGTTGTTGCTGCAAGGTTGAATCTCGTGCAGAGCGTTGAACACCTGCTTGACGGTGATGTTATCCGGGTAAGGCCGAATGGCCGACACCAGCAGGTTCTCGTGTTTCCACAGCTTGTCGATGACCTTGAGTTCGACGACGACCCGGGGATTCTCGGTATTCTCGACCTCGCAGGATTCGATGATGATGGTCTTGCAGGAGCCGTCGATGAATTTGATTATGTCCATGAACGCAGCCCTGTCTTCCGGGGTGTCCTGGAAGCTGTCTCCGCTGGGAAACTCATGGAACTCGGTGAATTCACATTCAAATTCGATGGTATCCCGGATGACCAGGAAGACAGTTTCACCATTGACCTCGACGCTCAGGATTACCTCAATGCCGACTTCGTTATCGACCTGCAGGCAGGCCATGTCGCCGGTCTGCACTAGGGTCTCTTGGGCACAGAAGACCCGGCAGCTTTCGAGAGTGAGTAGGCCGGTGATGTTTCGGCCGCCCCGGCAGCCGACCACGGAGTCGATGCCCGGGATCGGGGTCTCGTGGGTGAGTTCCTCGACACAAATGAGCTTGACGTCCGGTACGCAGATGTCGTGGCACTGACAGGTCGCCACTTCCTCTTGATACCCAAATGCTTCACGCAGTTCCTCGTCGGTGAAGATGGCGCAGCATTCGGCACAGTTCTCGTTTGGGTCGTTACACACTTGACGAAGCTTATCGTCTGCCATGGGGTTTGCCTCCTTTTCGATATTGGTGTGAGGGGTTTCCAGATGTTTTTGGGGAACGGCGAAAACCGGTGCTTCCAAGTTTTCGGCGACCACTGAGCCTTTCTCCTCTGGCATAATCCACAACCCCCCTTTCGTTTAGCAATACATTATATGGAAATTACCCATCAGCGTTCCATTGAAACCATAATTTTCCTAAAAATATCTTGTAAGTCAGGGCTTCGACATCACGGCAACTGGAAGCGGGTTTTCACATATCTATTGACTAACAGTCTCATGAAGGCTTAACGGAAAATCAGCACAATCAGGATATGACTCGGAGGAATCAGTGGTGAGTCTTCAGGAACGGGTAGACCGGGCCCTCGAAAAGGGTGCTCTCTGGCTCAAAGCACAACAGAAAGCGGGCGGTGGTTACGGGCAGTGGGGACCCGGTTCCACCGGTTTTGCCGTAATGGCCCTCTTGGCCGCCAGGCTCCCCGCTTCAGCACCGGCGGTGGCCGACGCGGTGGCCTACATCCTGAACTGCCGGCCTTCCGACTCCACTCACTTCCGCGCCTTGACGATCATGGCGCTCTTGGCTAGCGGTCCCAAAACGCCGGACATCCTCAGGCGGGCGCAGTCGGACACGGACTGGCTGATTGGAGCCCAGCACGCTGATCCCGAGCATTTGTGGTCTTACGGCGGCTGGGGTCACTGCCGCGACTCCCAGGCGGCGGACGGCTCGAACACCCAGTTTGCCCTGCTGGCCCTGCGGGAGGCCGGGGCTTGGGGGTTAACGGTGCCGCCCGAGACGTGGCGGCGGGCCTTGGCCTGGTACCGCCAAAACCACGCCGTCAACAAGGATGGCAGCTTCGTCTACAGCCCGGGTGATCACCCGCTCAACAGCGATGCTGTTGTCTTACCGGCCATGACCGCGGGGGCCTTATGCGGCCTGATGACGATCAGTCTGTCCTCGCCGGATCAGGAGGTGCGGTCCCAGGCCCGGAATCTGGCCGGCGGGGCGTTGGAACGGCTGGGTGTTCACCACGCCGCCCTATCCGGTACACATGTTCCTTACGGCTGGCATTATCATTACCTTTTTAGTCTTGGGCACGCGGGTATGTTGGAGCCTGCTGCGGGTATGTTCGGTGCGCGCGATCGGCGGGACTACATGGCGGATTTCCTGGTCAGCTGCCAGCAACCCGACGGCCGGTGGGTGGGTGCCGGAGAAAAGGAATCCACCGCAGTGATATACACAAGCCTGGCCCTGCTTACTCTTACCGGTGTGACGGCGGAAAGTGAAGAGGAAGAAGACGACCCGATGAAAGAAGACAGTTCGGCACCGGGTATGAGTTTTGGTGCTGTCGCCGCCAATGCCGCCGGTCCTCAACATTACGAAAACGAGGCCGGCGGCGGGGATATGGAGGATATAGCTGAAGACATGGTTGCGGACGAAGGAGCACAGGCCGGGGGGGGCGTGCGGCGCAAAGATACCGCGACGGACAGCGAGCCCCGGGAAACCGAGACGGGAAAGCCGGCACCTGGGGCGCACACCGGGGCCGAAGGTGCCTGTAATGGGAAGGCCTATAGAGAGGATAAACCGGATCGAACCCGGAACCCGGAGAAAGAACAAATAGGGGGCAAGGTCAGCCGGGATGGGTACTCACCTAAGGGTCGGACTCTGCTCCTGACGGTCATTATATTGGTGTTTTTGGGCATGGCCGTGGGCTGGTGGATAAACAAGTACGACGTGTGGGGCGTGTTCGCAATTCAAAATAACCAGCATGTCCTGGCCGTTGGGGAGGGTGTGGTTGCTCCGGCAACCAGGGAGCTTTACGGCAAAGAGTTCGGTTTAGTGACGGCGGTCGAGGTGGAACCGGGTGACTCGGTTACCGAGGGGCAGGCTGTGCTGCGGATTGATTCCCGCGAAACCGAGTTCGCGCTTTCCCAGCTCCAGTTCGAAATTGACAAATGCTGGGTGAGAATGGGCAGTCTGTCTCAAGGAAAGGAATTGGAGCTCAAATCCGAACTGGCCGGGATCGTTACCGGGGTGTATGTGCAGCCGGGTGCGGACGTCACTGCAGACACAGTTATCGCCACCCTTCTCTCCGACCGGTTGCTGGACGTCACGCTGAGTCAAGGAGGGCCTGGGTTTCAGTTACTCGACGAGGGGTTGGCGGTGGATTTATACCTGCCGGAGCACGACAGGGTTGAAGCAGTGTTGGTTTCACCGGTGACGGGCGGCCGCGCCGGCGAAGAGGGAACCCGGTTCCGGGTGCGGATACTGCGCGAGTACGGCGGCGTTTTGCCCACCGATGATCAGCCGGAAGGGCCGGAAACCGGCGGTGAAGTGCGGGAAGCACCTGGGCCGCGGATCGTGCTCGACACGGTAGACGGCCAGCTGGAGACGCTGTGCGCGGTGGAAAAAGTAGAATTCCCCGTGCGTGCGGCACAGGACGGCCGGCTGGCCGACCTGTATGTGGCCGAGGGCGACACCGTGGCGGCTGGTCAACCGCTCGGTCGCGTGGTTGCAGGGGCGGATCTTGCGGGCCTCAAGGCCGAGCAGATTGAATTGAACCGCCTGCGCGAGGCCCAGCGGCACCTCCAGGAGAGGCTGGCGGACTACACGGTGGTGTCGCCGGTGGCGGGAAAAGTCGCCGCCCTGTTAGTCGAAAAAGGCGCGGCGGTCCGGCCGGACGTGGTGCTGGCCCACATCAAGGACCCGGACCGTTTCCAGGTATCCATCCTGCTAGAGGAGTGGGCGCTCCCCGTTTCGCAACTGCAGGGCTTGACGGCGCTGGTGACCGTAGGGGGTGAAGAACTTAACGGTACGGTCGACCGGGTCGTGGGAGGAACCGCGGACTGTTGTCCCTTACGGGTGGTTGTGGTTTTTTACCGAAAACCCGGAATCGTGCCCGGGATTCCGGCACGGGTTCAGCTGTTGCCGTCAACGTCCGGGTGAAAGGTTCAAACCGTATTGGTTGGAACGGGATAAGCTGTTTCCTGGGCCTGCTCAGCATTTACAGTCCAAATAGTAGCATCTTCCTTTTACATGGAATAAACTGTAAAATTAACAAACACATGTTACGAGGGATGTATAATGAGTAACGGAGAAATCCGGCAGGCCCAAACCAGGTCTTTTGTTATTCAGGACGCTATTGACGCCGCCGCCCCTGGTGCCACGGTGGTGGTACCGCCGGGTACCTACAATGAACAGTTGATTATCGACAAGCCGCTGACCCTCACCGGACCGGATCCGGCAGTCGGGGTGGCGATTGTGGATGCGGCAGGTATGGCGGCAGTCCCCACTATTCACATACTCGCCGGTGACGTAACGGTCAACCGCCTCACCATCGAAAACGGACCACTGCACGGTATCCGGGCCGGCAGCGCGGCCTTTCCGAACCTGACCAATATCGTCATTACAAACAACATTATCCGCGGACATGGTAATGCGGGGGTTCTGACCAACCACGGGGCCGCCATGCATATCGAAAACAACGTAATAGAAGACAACGGACAGGGCACCGGCTTCAACCGGGTGGGCGTCGTTCTCTTTCCCCATGGTGCCAGTCAGGTGATTGGGAACACCATTAAAAACAACACTATTGACGGCATTTTCGCCCGGGCCAGCAGCTCCGGTTTGCTGATCGAGGACAACGATATCGAGGACCACCTCAACAGTGGTGTCACTCTGGTCTGGGACGAGCGAAACGTCACTATCCGCGATAACCGCATCAAGAACGCCGGAATCGGCGGTTTCGATGAAACGGGAGGCATTGTAATCATTCAGTCCATGGCGGAGGAAATCAGTGGCAATACCATCAAGAACTGCAACCGCTCCGGCATATTTTGGGGCTGGGTGCCTTCCACGGGTCCGGCGCCCGCCGAAATCCTGATCACCAACAACAGGATTGAAGACAGCGCCCGCGATGCGATTTATCTGTTCTCGATGGGCCCCGGCGGCTGGATCCCGCCCGACCCCTTCCCGTTGGAACCGCTGATACAGGGAAACTCTTTGAAAAACAGCGTCCGGGCGGGCGTGTATGTGAGTAATCTTTACTACTATTCCCCGGGTAACGCCAACCCCACCATTCACTTCAACAACATTGAAAACAACACTTGGGGGGTCTTTAACGCCACCGCTAAGACGGTGGACGGAACGAACAACTGGTGGGGGGACGCCAGCGGACCGTTTCACTTGACCCTGAATCCCACGGGTTTGGGCGACCCGGTCAGTGACAGGATTGACTTCATTCCGTGGCTCGGTGAACCAGTGGCCGTGTGCGTTGACCCGACCGGAAACTGTGCCGACTGCTGCGCCATCTTCACCGACGAGGAACTGCGTGAAGCGTTTGGGTATCAGGAGGAAGAAGCGACCTGTCAGTGCCACGACATCTGCGTACCGGACGTCAAGCTCATTTGTGTCGAGGAACTCACCCACGAGACCCCGATCCCGGGCATCGACTCCGTGGTCGGCTGCCGGGGCGGCCGAAACATCACCGGCCTACTCACTCTCGAAAGCTGCCGGGTCTTCTGTGCCCAAGAGACCCTGGTGCAGACCGGCGACATGGCCTGCCTGCAGGTCGATAACGAAGTCGGCGTCGAGGTAATCCTGAGCGTCGAGGTCAATGGTGAAACTGTCTTCCTGGTCGTCAGGGATGTCATCACCTTGGAATGTCTATTCACCAAATTCCACGAGTTTCCCAGCGGAGACGGCTTCCAGGACACCCCGGAAGACAGAGCCGCGTTCCGAGACATAATCAAATTCATTGATGGTTCTTGTAAGACCATGATCATCGAAGACTGCCGGGTCGTGAATACCGAGAATCCGCGGGTGGAAGTCGATCTCAAAGTCATCGACAAACTGTGGAAGCACGAGAACCTGCTGGTATCGGCCATTCGGCCTTACCCCGAAGAAAACATCACCGTCAAGCAGGAGTTCAACAACCTGCACAAGATTTTCCCCTGCAACAACAACAACGGGTAACAGTCATCCGCAGATGAAAACCCCGGGCTCCCTCAAGAGTCCGGGGTTTTTTGGATTGTATCTGTTCAGGGATCGGCATATTGACCGGTTCGTTAGGGGGTTATGGCTGGTTGTTTGGTTTCGGTGTATAATGAAATCGGATTCTGCCCAGGGATGTAGACCAGGCATTGGACAGGTTTGTGCGTTTCTCGGTGCCCGAAGCATCTCAGGCGACTTCAAGCTCAAGGACACTAAGGGACCATGAAAGATGTGACGCATCCTGCCATACCAGACCCTTTACCGGACCTGGCGGCCGCAGCGGTTCGCGGAGGTTGTCGGCCAGGCGCACGTGGTCCGCACGCTGGCAAACGCGGTCAGCGCGGGCCGGGTGGCCCACGCCTACTTGTTCTGTGGTCCGCGGGGAACAGGCAAGACGACGACGGCGAAGGTGCTGGCCAAGGCGGTGAACTGCACGCGGCGCCAGGGGGCGGAACCCTGCGGCGAGTGCCCTTCCTGCGTCTCAATTACGGCGGGCACCTCGATGGACGTGCTGGAAATCGACGCGGCCTCCAACCGGGGCGTCGACGAGGTTCGTGAACTCCGGGAAAAGGTGAAGTTCCGGCCGGCGGCCGGCGACTTCAAGGTCTATATTGTTGACGAAGTCCACATGTTGACCAACGAGGCTTTCAACGCCTTACTGAAGACACTGGAGGAACCACCGGGACACGTGATCTTTGTCCTGGCGACCACCGAGCCGCATAAACTTCCCCTGACCATTACCTCCCGCTGCCAGCGTTTCGACTTCCGGCGCATCACCAGAAAAGACCTGGTAATGCGGCTGGAGGAAGTGGCCGAGCAGTCCGGGCTGACGGCGGAATCCGGTGTCTTCGCCCTGATTGCCCGGGTGGCGGATGGCAGCCTGCGTGATGCCCTCGGCATCCTGGATCAGGCGGCGGCCCTGGGTGAGGACCGGATTAGCTTGGCCGACCTGCACAGCATCCTGGGCACCGTCACCGACGATGTTCTGGAACGGTTGGTGCGCCGGCTGTTGTCCGGGGAAACCGGGCCGGCGTTGGTGCTGCTGCAGGAGGTCGAGGCAGCGGGCAAGGAACTGCGGATTTTCGCCCGAGAACTCACCGATTACCTGCGCGGCTTGCTGCACGCCGCTTATGGCGCCGGGCAGGCGGCCGTTGGGCCGCCGGAATCGGACCGGGAGCGGTTGATCGACCTGTTGGCCCTGTTTGCGCGCGCCGAACAGGAGATGCGGTTCGCCACCCGGCAGATCCTGCCGCTGGAACTGGCGGTGGTCGGGTCGGCCCGGAGGCGGGGAGCGGCGGCGGAAGCTGGGGCCGGCGCATCCAGTAGAGCCGACGGGACTCCCGACCTGGAGCAGGTCTGGGGCGAGGTGCTGGCCGAGTTTCGCCGGCGGAACCCACCGGTCGGCCCGTGGCTGGCGCGGTCGGAACCTATTTTGGCCGGTCCCCGTAAACTACAGTTGAAATTCCGGGACGAGCTGGCAAAGGAAAAGGTTGCCTTGCCGGAGAACAAGGGTATACTCGAGAAGGTCTTAAACCGCTTCTACCCCGGCCGTTGGCAGATCACATGTGTGCTGGACGGTGATTACGGGGAACCTTAGACTACCTAAATCAGGGAGGTTATGTGCCTTGGGGATCAACAAAATGATGAAGCAGGTTCAGAAAATTCAGGCCGAGATGGTCCGGTTGCAGGAGGAACTCGGTGAGCGCACCATGGAGGCCACCGTGGGCGGGGGTGTGGTCACCGCCGTCGCCAACGGCAAGCAGGAGTTGTTGAGTATCACCATCAAGCCGGAGGCGATTGATCCGGACGACCCGGAGATGCTTCAGGACCTGGTCCTGACGGCGGTGAACGAGGTTTTGCGCCAGTCGCGGGAGATGGTGGCCGAGGAGATGGGCAAGCTGACCGGCGGCATTAACATCCCCGGGATCTTTTAGATAACGCCGACGAGGAGCGAGGATTTTGCAGTATTCGCATTCGGTGGCCCGCCTGGTCGAGGAACTGGCCAAACTGCCGGGTATCGGGCCGAAGACGGCCCAACGACTGGCCTTTCACCTGATCGCCGCGCCACCGGAGGTGGCGCAGGGTTTAAGCCGGGCCATTGTCGAAGCCCGCGAGAAACTGGTCTTCTGCGAAGTCTGCGCCAATATCGCCGATGAAAGCCCGTGTGGCATTTGTCGCGATCAGAGCCGGACGCGGGAGGTCGTTTGCGTTGTGGAGCAGCCGCGTGACATCCTGGCCATCGAGAAGGCACACGGGTACCGCGGCCTGTACCATGTTTTAAACGGCAGTCTTTCGCCGATGCAGGGGGTGGGCCCCGGAGATCTGAACATCGACAGCCTGGTCCGGCGTGTAAGGAAAGGACAAATTCGGGAAATCATCGTGGCCACCAACGCCACGGTGGAAGGGGAGGCCACCGCGCTTTACCTGGCGCGGTTGCTCCGTTCTCCCGAGTTGCGGGTGACCCGGCTGGCTTTCGGGCTGCCGGTGGGCTCCGATCTGGAGTATGCCGACGGGCGGACCCTGGCCCGGGCGATAGAAGGAAGAAGAGAGGTATAATTTACCTGCCGGGCTTCATAGTTATTGGGTAATCAGGGTGAACCCGGGAGGTGTTATACTGTGGAATGGAAGCTGATTCTACTGGGTCTTTTGGGGTTGGCCGGACTTTACCTGGTTGGTTCCTTCTTCGTGACGCCGCTGAAGTACCTGTACCGCCTGGGCGCCTGTGTGGTGGTGGGCGTGGTGTTGCTGGCGTTGGTCAACCTGGGGGGTTCTTTTTTCGGCTTTCACCTGGCCATCAATCCGGTTACCGTTCTAACCGCCGGAGCGCTCCAGGTGCCGGGCGTGATCCTCCTGATCGTACTTACGTTGATGGTGTAGAATCTTAGGCAAAACCGGACTCAAGCCTGCTCACGTTTGTTCTTCCCGGCGCCGCGTACGCCTGGAACCGGCGTCCACCATACCGGCTGAACGGCGGCGGGTGGCATGGAGGGGAAAAGGGGCGCTGTTTTTCTCCCGGAAAGGCGGTCTTCTTTTGCGGGCAGAGCGGAAATAGGTGCGTGACCCCTTTTCCGCCTTCCTTTGTCCACAGCTTTGCAAAAAAGAATTAAGTGAACATGGGTCTGTTCCGAACGGAGCAGGAATGGCTGCTGTGCTGTTGGAAATGAACATCCGGGAAAAACAGAAATAGTCAAGGGTGATGGAAGACGATGTCGATGTCCGGGCAGCGGCGGGCGCCTTTGTTTGAAGCTTTGAAACGCCATTTGGCGCGGGGTTGTTCCGGTTTTCACTTCCCGGCACACGTCGGCGGGAGGGGTTTGCCGCTCGCCCTGACGGGCGAGCTGGCGCGGTTGGATTTGACTGAACTGCCTGGACTGGATGACCTGCACGCACCCACCGGCCCGATCGCTCGGGCCCAGGAGTTGGCGGCCGCCCTCTACGGGGCCGACCACACTTTCTTTCTGGTCAACGGAAGTACGGCGGGGATCCAGGCCCTCTTGCTGGCCGCCACGGGCCCGGGCCAAAAGGTGCTCCTGCCCCGGAACATCCACCGTTCGGTCATCGGCGGTCTGGTGCTTTCGGGGGCCGAGCCGGTCTACGTCAGCCCGCCCTTTTCCCGGGAATTCAGCATCCCCCTGCCGCCGGAGGCGGTCGGCGTCCGGGCGGCCCTCGCAGCACATCCGGACCTGGCGGCGGTGTTGTGGACCCACCCCGACTACCACGGCCTGGCCACGTTGGATGCCGGGGTGACGGCGGCGGTGTGGGGGGCCGGGCTGCCCCTGTTGGTTGACGAAGCTCACGGCGCCCACCTGCCGTTTCACCCCGCACTGCCGTTTCCGGCTTTAGGGCTGCGCGCGGCGGCGGCCGTACAGAGCATGCACAAACTGGGCGGCGCCTTGACGCAGGGTTCGTTACTGCACCTTAAAGGGCCGCAAGTGCCGGCCGACCGGGTGCGCCGGGCGTTGGCGCTCATCCAGACCGCAAGCCCCTCATATCTGCTGATGGCTTCCCTGGACCTGGCCCGGCGGCAGTTGGCCGTTTCCGGGCCGCGGCGCGTAGGGAGGGCGGTGGAACTGGCCGCCCGGCTGCGCCAAGGGCTCGCGGTTCTGGACGGGGTGCGGGTTCTGGATGCCGGCCCCGGAAGGGGCGATCCGACCAAGGTGGTGGTTTCCACCGGCGGCCTTGGTTTAAGCGGCTACGAAGCGGCCGCCGTTCTGGACCGGCAATACGGCGTGCAGGTGGAGATGGCCGGGTCGGCGTACGTCCTGCTCGTGGTCGGGCTGGGCGCACGGGTTCAAGACATCGTCCGGGCGCTCCGGGCTTTCCGCGCCCTGACCCGTGAACGGACCCGGTCATCTTGCCGGTCCGACACGGCCGATTTCTGTCTTCCGCCCGCGGCGGAAAAAGTGTTGACACCGCGGGAAAGCTGGCTTTTGCCCGCGAGGGCCTTGCCGCCCGAACAGGCCGCCGGACTGGTCGCGGCCGAAACGATCAGCATTTGCCCACCGGGAATCCCGATAGTATTCCCTGGTGAAAAACTGACTGCGGAAGTGATACAATATATTTTGGAAATCAAAGTGCGTGGGTTTGCGGTACAAGCCACCGACCCGGAACTGACCTCCATAATTGTGCACTGAGGGTGATGGGAATGCGGGGCGCGTTTATTGTGTTCGAAGGAATTGACGGCGTGGGGAAAACGACCCAACTGTTTACTCTCTTCCACGAACTCCGGGGGCGGAGCCGGAAAGTGGTGCTTACACGCGAACCGGGGGGCACCCCGGTGGGCGAAGCCATCCGGCGGGTACTGCTGGATGCGGAGAACCAGGAAATGACCCCGGAGACCGAAGCGTTGCTGTACGCGGCCGCCAGGGCCCAGTTCGTGTCGAAAGTGGTGCGGCCGACTCTGGAGCGGGGCGAGGTTGTGTTGAGTGACCGTTTCGTGGACTCGTCCCTGGCCTACCAGGGCTACGGTCGGGGCTTGGACCTGGAGAAGTTGGCACAGGTGAACATGCTGGCCACCGGGGGCTTGCGTCCGGACTTGACCATCCTGCTCGACATGCCGGTCGTCACCGCGCTGGGTCGGCTGGAAGTCGGCCGCCGTGACCGTCTGGAACTGGAAGACACCGATTTCTACGACCGGGTGCGCCGGGGCTACCGGCGGTTGGCGTCCGCCGATCCGGGGCGCTACCTGGTGCTGGACGCCGACCGAGAGGTCGAGGTGTTGGCGGCGGCGGTAATGGAGCGGGTCGAGGTGGTTCTTGGTCTTGTTTGACGGGATTATCGGGCAGGATCTGGCCAGGCGGTACCTGGCCCGGGCGGTCGCCGGCGGACGACTGGCGCATGCTTATCTTTTCTACGGTCCAGCGGGCGTCGGGAAGAAGACCCTGGCCCGGGAACTGGCCCGGATCCTGATCTGCGCCGATTCCGGAGAGCGCCCCTGCGGTATCTGCCCCCCTTGCCGGATGTTCCTGGCCGGTACGCACCCCGACCTGTTCGTCATGGACGGGGCCGGGAAATCGATCGGGATTGCCCAGGTACGACAACTGCAGCAGGGATTGCGCTTCCGGCCTTTCGGCACCCTACAACTGTGCCTGGTTCAGGAAGCCGGGAACTTGACGGCGGAAGCGGCGAACGCCTTGCTGAAGACCCTCGAGGAACCTCCTGGTCCGGCGCTGTTTGTTTTGACCGGTGTCCGGCCGGACCGCATGCCGCCCACGGTGGTGTCCCGTTGCTTGAAGATTCCCTTCCGGTTGTTGACCAGGGATGAAATTATGTTAGGTTTGGAAAAAATGGGATTCAAGGGGGACGTGCTGCCGGTGGCGGCCGGCCTGTCCCGTGGCAGCCTGGGACGCGCGGCCGAACTGGCCGCCGGCCGGGGAGACGGGGATTGGCGGGAAAAGGCGGCGAGCCTCGCGGGCGAACTGCTGGCCGGCATCGGGGTGGCTGAGTTGTTTGCCCGGGCCCGCGAACTGGGCGAGCGGGCCGAACTCTTGGCGCGAACCGAACTGCTGCTCCTGTGGTACCGCGACCTGCTGTTGTGGCGCGAAACCGGCGCGGCCGACTATTTGGTGAACGCGGACCGCCTGGATGAGATCCGCACCCAGGCGGGGCGGGCGACTACTCCCGGGCTGGTGCGCAGCATTAACGCCATAGAAGATCTTAGAAAGAAGCTGTCGGCCAACGCCAACGTCCGCCTGGCGGCCGAAGTGCTCTGCCTGCGGTTGGCGGGACTGGTTAAGGAGGACGGGCATGACACGGCAAGTGGTTGGAATACAGTTTAAGAACACAGGTAAGACGTACTATTTTGATCCCGGCGCTTTAAAGCTGGAGGTCGGCGAAGGCGTGATCGTCGAAACGGTGCGGGGGCTGGAGTACGGTACCGTGGTCAGTGAATCGTGCTCCCGGAAGGCGGATGACGGCGAACAGATGCTCAAGCCGGTGGTGCGCAAGGCGACCGAAGAAGACTTGAACCGCCTGGAAGAATTACGGGAAAAGGAGGCGCGCGCCTTCCGGATCGGGGTGGACAAAATAAACGCCCACGGGCTGCCCATGAAACTGGTCGGAGTGGACTATACCTTTGACGCCAGCAAAATAATCTTCTACTTTACGGCCGAGGGCCGGGTCGATTTCCGGGAACTGGTTCGCGATTTGGCTTCGGTGTTCCGAACCCGGATCGAGTTGCGCCAGATCGGAGTGCGGGACGAGGCGAAAATGCTGGGCGGGTTGGGAGGTTGCGGACGGGAACTGTGCTGCGCGTCCTGGTTGCGTGAGTTTACGCCGGTATCCATCCGAATGGCCAAGGAGCAGAACCTTTCGCTCAACCCGGCCAAGATCTCAGGCATCTGCGGGCGCTTGATGTGCTGCCTGAAATACGAGAGTGCGGTGTACGAGCATGCCCGGGGCGCCTACCCCGACGTGGGCACCCGGGTGGAGACGCCGGCCGGGGAGGGCAAAGTCACGGGGGTCAACATCTTCAAAGACACGGTCACCGTGGAGTTGAAAGAGTCAAAACACGTCCAGTACTTCCCGCTGAAAGAAGTGAAGCTTTGCGCCAAGCGTTAGGCGGTTGTTATGGGCACAGGCACACTGTACCTTTGTGGTACGCCGATCGGAAACTTGGAGGACATCAGCTTGCGCGTTTTGCGCCTGTTGGCTGAAGTCGACTTGGTTGTGGCCGAGGACACCCGCCACACCAGAAAGCTTCTGAGCCACTACGGGATCCGGACCTCGCTGACCAGTTTTCACGCCTACAGCCGGGGGGAAAAAGCGGGCGGGATACTGGCGCGGCTGAAGCAGGGTGCGTCGGTCGCCCTGGTGTCCGACGCCGGTACCCCCGGAATTTCTGATCCGGGCTCTGAACTGGTGGCCCAAGCCATCCGGGAAGGGATTACCGTGGTTTCGGTACCCGGCCCGAGCGCGGTCTTGGCCGCGCTGGTGGTTTCCGGTCTACGGACCGACCGGTTTGTGTTCGAGGGGTTTCTGCCCCGCAAGGGGCGCAAACGGGCCCTGGAGGCGCTTCAGGAGGAACGGCGCACGATCGTGTTGTTTGAATCGCCGCAGCGGCTGGCGTCGACGCTGGAAGATATCCTGAGCGTGCTGGGTGACAGGAAAGTGGCCGTGGCCCGGGAATTGACCAAGCAGTACGAGGAGGTCTTCCGGGGCACGGTGCGCGAGGCCCGGAACCATTTCAGCAACCATCCCGCCCGGGGGGAGATCACTCTGGTACTGGAGGGGGCGGCCGGGGAAGCAAAACCGGTTCCCGTGGACCGGGAAACGATGACGGCCGAAGTCGCCGAGCTGCAAGCCCGGGGCCGAAGCCGGGCGGAGGCGCTCCGGGAGGTGGCGCGCCGGCACGGGATTGGCCGCCGTGAACTATACGGTATCTTGCTTGCGGGATTGGGTGAAAACAAACCCGTCGTAGATGACCCAAAGTGAATGGGGGGCGCACAGCCCCCCATTCGGAAAAACTCTTTTAATTTAACCGGCTACATAGCCTGGGATTTTTGGAACATCTCTTCCGCGCAATGGCGACAGACGAGTTTTCCGCGGTAGTGCTGGACATCGCCCGCGTTTCCGCAAAAGACACAAGCCGGTTCGTACTTCTTGAGAATAATCTTCTCATTGTCTACGTAAATCTCCAGCGCGTCTTTTTCTTCGATGCCGAGCGTTCTGCGGAGCTCGATGGGAATAACCACCCTGCCAAGCTCGTCCACCTTGCGCACAATACCTGTCGACTTCAAAACTCTCCCTCCCCCTTACTTTGTGGCTTTCGACAGAAATAAACAAAAAAGCGCAAGTAAATGGTACCAAGCATTCCATTAAAAGTCAACGGGTTTTTCAAAAAATTTTACAGAGATTTCATTTCATACACAAGACTAGGAAAACTTGACAACCACCGGAACCGTGGATAGAATTTTCGGTATGATTCGGGAAGGGAAGTGACCTTGGTGCTGGCTAGACCGACTTTTTACATCACGACCCCGATTTACTATCCGAGTGACAATCTTCATATCGGGCACGCCTATACGACAGTAGCGGCGGATACGGTCGCCCGATTCAAAAAGCTCACCGGCTATGATGTCTATTTCCTGACGGGTTCCGACGAACACGGCCAAAAAATCGAACGCATGGCGGCGGCCCGGGGCAAAAGCCCGAAGGAATACGTCGACGAGATCGTCGCCGGTTTCAAGCACCTCTGGTCGCAGCTTGACATCGAGTATTCGGATTTCATCCGGACCACGGAGGAGCGTCACAAACGGGTGGTGACCGAGATCTTCCGCCGGCTTCACGAGCAGGGCGACATCTACAAGTCGTCTTATGAGGGTCTATATTGCACCCCTTGCGAAGCCTTTTGGACCGAGCGCCAAGTGGGGGATGGGAACTGCCCCGATTGCGGGCGGCCGGTCGAGTTGGTCGCCGAGGAGAGCTATTTTTTCCGGATGTCGCGCTACGCCGACCGTTTGCTCGCCCACATCGAGCGGCACCCTGATTTCATTCAACCGGTGTCGCGGCGCAACGAAGTGGTGAGCTTTATCAAGATGGGGCTGGAAGATCTCTGCGTATCCCGGACCACTTTCGACTGGGGCATCCCGGTTCCTTTCGACCCGAAGCACGTGATTTACGTCTGGGTTGACGCCCTGACCAACTACATCTCCGCTCTGAACTACGGGGCGAAGGACGATACACTGTACCGGCGTTACTGGCCGGCGGTGCACCTGGTGGGCAAGGACATCGTCCGTTTCCACTGCATCATCTGGCCGATCATCCTGATGGCGGCCGGCGTTCCGCTGCCCCGCCGGGTGGTCGGGCACGGCTGGCTCATGTTGGACAGCGGGAAAATGTCCAAATCCAAGGGTAACGTCGTCGACCCGTTGGTACTGATCGACAAGTACGGGGTCGACGCCATCCGCTACTACCTGCTCCGCGAGATGCTCTTCGGGGTTGACGGCTACTACTCCGAAGAAAACCTGATCCGGCGTATCAACGTCGACCTGGCGAACGACCTGGGCAACCTGTTGAGCCGGATCACGGCGATGATCAACAAGTACCTGGATGGAGAGATCAAAGCTCCCCGGCCCGCCGACGACCCGTTGGACCGGGAACTGATTGACCTGGCCCTGATCACTCCGGGCGAGGTGGCCGGGTTGGTGGATCAGCTTGACCTGTCCGCGGCCCTGGGGGCGGTTATGAAGTTGGCCGGGCGGGCGAACAAATACATTGAAGAGACGGCGCCCTGGGTTCTGGCCAAGGATCCGGAGCACAGCGAACGCATGGCCACCGTAATGTACAACCTGGCCGAGTCCTACCGGATCGCCACGGTGCTGCTGTCGCCGTTCATGCCCGGCCTCCCGGCCCGGGTCTGGGACCAGCTGGGCATCTCCGACCAACCGGAGTTGCAGACCTGGGAATCTCTGACCTGGGGCCGCCTGCCGGTCGGCACGCGGATCGCGCGCGGGGCGCCGCTCTTCCCACGCCTGGAGGTCGGCAAATAGCATGTTCCTGGTCGATACACACGCCCACCTGGACCACATCCGCTTTGCCGAGGACCGGAAACAAGTTCTGGACCGGGCGAGGGACGCGGGGGTGGGCCTTATTGTGACCGTGGCCGACGACCTCGAGTCGGCCCGGGCGGCCGTCAATCTAGCGGACGAAAACCCGTCCGTGTTTGCGGCCGTGGGGGTGCACCCGCACGATGCCGCCGGCGCCGCGCCGGGATACCTGGCGGAAGTGCGCCGCCTGGCCTTGCGGCCGCGGGTGGTGGCCGTTGGAGAGATCGGCCTGGACTACCACTATGATTTTTCACCGCGCCCGGTGCAGCGGGAGGTTTTCGCCGCCCAACTGGACCTGGCCGCGGAGGTGGGCCTGCCGGTTGTCGTCCATAGCCGGCAAGCGACGGCGGATACCTTTGCCCTGCTACGGGAGGCGCGGTGGACGGGGGCCGTAATGCATTGTTTCGGTGGAGACTGGGAGGCGGCCCGGTCGTTTCTCGAGTTGGGCTGTTACATTTCCCTGGCCGGCGTGGTCACCTTCAAGGGGGCGGCGGCGCTCTGCGAAGTGGCCCGGAAGGTGCCGGAAGACCGCCTGCTGCTGGAGACCGATGCACCCTACCTGGCTCCGGCGCCCAGGCGGGGACACCGCAACGAACCAGGCTATCTGTACCACACCGCCGCCTTCGTGGCCGGACTGCGCGGTGTCTCCCTGGAACGCTTGGCCGAGATTACCACCGCCAACGCCCGTGCTTTTTTCAACCTTGAAGGTCAGGGAAGGTAAAAAGGTGGGGCGGGGAGGGATTTGTCGTGAGCGACCGAAAAGGTCTGGTGCTGGTTTTCACGGGGGATGGCAAGGGCAAGACTACCGCCGCCCTGGGCTTGGCCCTGCGCGCCGTCGGTCACGGGATGAGGGTGCTGGTGCTCCAGTTTGTGAAGGGCGGCTGGGAAACCGGAGAAATTAAAGCAGCCGCGGGGTTGGCCGGCCTGGAGATCCGATCCGTGGGCGCGGGCTTTGTGCATCCGGGAGAAGAACAGGGGCTTTCCCGACACCGGGAGGCTGCCGGGCAAGCACTGGCGGAGGCCCGGGCGGCGCTGCAGTCCGGACTTCACGACCTGGTGATCCTGGACGAAGCCTTGTGTGCCCTGGGCTTAAGCCTGGTGTCGTTAGAGGAGTTGCTGACGTTGATTTCCCTGAGGCCGCCCGGGATGCATCTGGTGCTGACCGGCCGGGGCGCGCCGCCCGAGATCGTGGCCCGGGCCGACCTGGTCACGGAGATGCGCGAGGTGAAGCACCCGTACCACGCCGGGATAGCGGCCCAAAGGGGCATAGAGTTCTGACACCGTTCATAGGTTGGTGGCATAGCTTGGGGACGAGAGCCTTCGGCCGATTTTGAATCCTAAGGCAGGAAACCCGCCGCGCAGGTAGAATCCACTTAAGTGGTGATTAAGATGGGATGGTATAGTTTGACAAGCGGAAATGAGGAGCGAAAGGCGCGGGCACGAGTCCGGAGAACAATAGTTGGGCTGATCGTTTTCCTGCTGCTGTCGCTGGGGTTGACTCCGGGGGTGTACGCCTGGGCGAAAATGAACGTGATCATAGAGGACGACGGGGAGCTTTTCAGGGTGCGGGTTTTCCGCGGCGGTACGGTGGCCGACGTTCTGGAGCGGGAACGGATTGGAATCGGTGATTGGGATCGGGTTTCACCGGTACCGGAGTCGGTGCTTTATGACGGGATTCGAATCTCGATCCGGCGGGCGGTTCCAGTGGTGGTCCGGGTAGACGGCCGGGAATGGGAGGAGTGGACCACGGCCCGCACTGTGGACTGCTTTCTAAAGGAGGCCGGCGTGAAATTGAACGATGCCGACCTGGTGAGGCCGTCCAGATGGGCGTCCCTGACCGAAGGAATGGAGGTCAGTGTTGCCCGGGTGACCACCGTGGTTGAGGAACAAGAGGTCAGGACGGCGCACGGGGTGGAGCGCCGCCCTGCTTACGACATGCTCAAGGGGCGGACCAAGGTGTTGGCCCAGGGTGAGGACGGAGTGGTTCGGGAAACCTGGCGGGTTGTCTATCACGATGGGGATGAGTTGCGCCGGGAACTGGTGAGTTGTGAAGTGCTTTCCAAGCCCCGCAGCCAGGTGTTGCTGGTGGGGATGGCCGATACCGTTTCGCGTGGGGGTCAGGAAATAAGGTTCGAACGTAGTTTCCAGGCCGTGGCCACAGCCTACACCTATACCGGCAATAACACGGCTACCGGTAAACCCCCCGGTCCGGGCACGGTGGCTGTAGACCCCAGGGTAATTCCTTTGGGCACCCGGCTTTATATAGACGGGTACGGATACGGTACGGCCATGGATATAGGCCGGAGTATCAAAGGCGAGCGGATAGACGTATTCTTCACCACCCCGCAGGAGGCCCTCCGGTGGGGCCGCCGAACGGTGAACGTGTACGTACTCGACTAGAGAGGGGCTCCCAGCTCCTCTTTATATTTTCGCCCGCGACTTCCGTTATTTAACCTGGATTTGGAAATAATACTCCTACCAGACGGGAAATGAGAAGCGATGGAACTGACAAGAATCGGAGAGGTGCGCCGCCTGCTGGCGGCGTACGGCTTAAGACCCCGCAAGTCCCGGGGCCAGAATTTCCTGGTGGCCGCCGGCGTGCTGGACAAGATCCTGGAGGCGGCCGAAATCCGGGCGGGGGACCTGGTCGTGGAGATCGGGCCCGGCTTGGGCGCGCTCACCCGGCGTTTGGTCGAAGACGGGGCGCGGGTGGTGGCTGTTGAACTGGATGCCGGATTGCTGCTGGTGCTGCGGGACGTGTTGAGTGATTACGCGGACCGGGTGCGGCTGATCCAGGCCGACGCCCTGGAGGTCGATTACGACGCCCTACTTAAAACGGTGGTTGGGCGTCAGTCGCCGGAGGTCGGACCGGCGGAAGGAATGCGGGATGTTCCCTTTAAGGTGGTCGCCAACCTACCTTACTACATTACCAGTCCTTTTATCGCCGGTTTCCTGGAAGCGGGTTATGGTTTTGAGCGCATGGTGCTGATGGTTCAGCGGGAAACGGCCGAAAGGATGGTCGCCGAACCCGGAACCAAGGCATACGGGGCGTTGACCGTGCTGGTCTGCTATCACACCAGGGCGGAGGTTTTCTGGCGTGTTTCCCGGCACTGCTTCTACCCGCCTCCGGCGGTGGACTCGGCCATAATCAGACTTTTCAAGCGCGAGCAGCCCGCCGTATCGGTCCTGCGACCGGACCTCTATTTCCGGATCGTGCGGGCCGCTTTCGGACAGCGCCGGAAGATGCTCCCGAACGCCCTGGACCACTGCATTCCCGGGTTGGATCGGAAGGCTTGGACGCGGCTTATTCGGGACGTCGGACTGGACCCGCAGGCCCGCGGTGAGACGTTGACACCGGAGGAATTTGGAATTATTGCAGACGCCTGTGCCCAAATGGGCTTTGACCCTCCAGCCGTGGTATAATATTAGTATCGGTAACAGGGGAAGTGAGGCATATTGTTCCTGAACAGCCCGACAAAAGGGCGTTTGACTTTTGAACAGATGATGGAAGACATGCTCGGCTACATCACCGGTTTACCGTCCTCTTCGTACAAGGTCATTATCGGTACCGACTCGCAGGTCGCCAGGGGGAACACCCTGTTTATCACGGCGGTAATCATCCACCGGCTGGGGAAGGGAGCCCGTTACTACTACCGGAAGAAGAGTCACCGCAAGATAAAGAGCCTGAGACAGAAGATCTTTTTTGAGACTGCACTCAGCCTGGAACTGGGCGGGATGGTGGCCAAGAGGTTTGCCGACCTGGGCGGCGACGACGAGGATCTGAAGGTTGAAATCCACATCGACGCCGGTACGCACGGTGAAACCAAGGACCTGATCCGCGAAGTGGTGGGCATGGTCACCGGCAGTGGTTTCCGGGCCAGAATAAAACCAGATGCTTACGGCGCCTCCTCGGTGGCGGACAGGCATACCAAGTAGGCGGTCAGGTCCGGGGTTTTCCTACCGGGAACGCCGGGCCCCTTGCCGATATGAGGATCTTAGGCTTTCCAGGAGATCCCAGCGACGGGTGTGGTGGTAGCCATCGTAGGTGACACCGTCCCGATTGCGGGATCTTTCTCGGCCCGCAAGAACGCAGAAGGCCTCCAGATGATCCCCGATGATGGTTTCGGCGATCAGTTGGGCGTGCCGCGGACCCCGATCGGAGGAACCCAACTCACAGTGGGGGAGGGAGGCCGTAATCCCGATGCTGAGCCCCCGGCGGGCCGCGAACACCAAGGCGAGCGGCGGAACCCCCAACTCCCGGAACCCAACGGTGTCCAGAAAACGCCTGGACACAGCGTGCGGTCCATGCGAAGGTGAAGCGGTGCCCAGGTGTTCCAGCCCCAGGGCTTGGTTCAGTTGTCTCCTGAACTCCAGGAGTTGTTCCACTATCGGGGTCTCCCGCCTGCGCCCCTCGGCCGGGTAGCAGTCGGTCAGGCACAAGTCGACACCACCCACCGCCTTTATCAGTTTCTCCAGGGTACCCCGAATCTTGCCCACCATATCCCCGTCGACAAACAACACGGCGTCGGCTCCCAGCCGGTGCGCGTGGAAAGCGCCCACGGCCCGTGGGATGTCGATGCCCAGGGGTTCGTCAAAGTGGATCAATTTCACCAGGTCTTTCGGATAGGATTCGATGATCCGGCGCGAATTGTCCCGGCTGCCGTTTAACACCGGCAGGACCAGATCGACAGGCAGGGACAGGACGTTGGCAAGTACGCGTCCCAGGCGGTCCTCTTCGTTTTGTACCGGTATTACCACACAGAGCAATCTTCACAAGCCACCTTCCTTTTTCCAATATATTGAAAATATGGCGGCCTTGTGCTTTGCCAAAGTTCCCAAAAGTTGCTTCCTTCATAGTATGGAACAAAGCCCAGGGGAAGGAGCCACACGCCATGAGTAATCTCAAGGAAGGCGACATCGTAGCCCGTAAGTCGTATAATTTCGATCTGTATTTTAAAGTGTGCAGCCTATATGATCGCGAGGACGGACAGCGCTGGGCCGCACTAAGGGGTATTGACATCCGGCTTTGTGCCGACGCGCCGGTTTCCGACTTGGAGAAGATCAGTTCCGATAAGGTCGCCCAGCACTGGCGCAAGGTGATGACGACCGGGAATGATCTAGTGCGCCGCTGTTTCCAGCGCCGGAAGGAAGAATTGAATGAGGGTTGGAACCGGGGAAAAAAAGTGGCCACCTTCGACGTGCCGGGAAAAGTTCTGCATCTGGACGGGGATCAGGATTACCTTGATTTGTGCAACACCACTTACCGTCAGCTGGGGGTACCCGCGAAGGGATACTTCATTTCGGAACCGGACCAGCCGGTGAGGGTGGCCGATCTATTAAGAGAACACAACCCCGACATCCTCGTCCTCACCGGGCATGACGCCTTAAAGAAGGGGAGTACGGATTTCAGGGACATCAACAACTACCGTAATTCCCGTCACTTCTTGGAGGCGGTGCGGGTGGCGCGCGACTACGAAAAGAACCGCGACGATCTGGTGATTTTTGCCGGAGCCTGCCAGTCGTATTACGAGGCGCTCTTGGACGCCGGCGCCAACTTTGCGAGCGCGCCGGAACGCGTGCTGATCCACGCCTTTGACCCGGTGTTCGTAGTGGAGAAGGTCGCTTACACTCCGGTCCATAAACCGATAGTGCTGAAAGAAGTGATTGAAGCCACAATCACCCGTTACCCGGGGATCGGGGGACTGGACACACAGGGCAAATATCGGATGGGAGCCCCGAAGTCGGCGTACTAGTAGCAGTCGCCAGTCTTGGTCACCGGTCGTCGGACTGGCGGAGCGAATGCGGTAGCCGCATTTAAAAACCGGAATAGAGTTGGTCGTAGGACTGAGATGGAAGGCCGCATGAAGCCGGATTCGAGGATTGAATCCCGGGATCACGGTATAATGGAAAACATTACATCGCAAGGGAATGATCACTAACAAACCCTCCGGGTGATTCATACCATGGAGCCAAAGAGGAGGGTGCCTTATGTGTTTCGAAGCAGCCTTTGCATCTATTAATGGGGTGCCCGTCATCGGCGCCCGTTTTCTTGACCGGGATCGGGCACTGTCCGAAGTCAACGGTCTTACCGAACAGGTGGCCCGTTGCGTGGAGACGGGCAGTCAAGCCACTGTACGGGTTGGTTTCAAACGACAGGACGACGGTCGTTTCAGTCTGGAGGTCTGCGGGCACGACGGGGAAATCACCGTGATTTCCGGTGTGGACGAGTTGATGTTCCGCCGTTTCAATAAGGCATATGACACCAAGAAAATGTTCATTCTGACCAGCTTTGTGGCTGAAGATTCCGGAGCGCCGGTATCGCTGGTGGTTTCGGACGGCTTGGGTGTAGTCATCTACAAGCCGAACGAGGCTCTGCAGCTGTAGGCCGGACTGAGTACGAGAGCCGATCGGCGGGAGTATCACTGTGGCATGTCTAACTGATTGACCAGCCGCACACTATGTTTTGACCGGTCATATGATGGCATGAACAGTCGCCGAGGGGCGAGTAAGGGAGGGAAGCCAATGGGAAAGGAAGATCTGGAAAAACTGATCGAAAAAGCGGAGACGCGGGAGCTGAAAGACCAAAGGTTCTGGCCCGGGCCCCCGCAGAAAAGTGGGGACTTGTTGGGCAAGTGCAAGACGCCGTTGAAAGTAATCTATATCATTCTTACCAACTGCGTCACCATCAACAACGGGGCTTGCCCCGACTGGGATTTCTGTGATCCGTTGTGTGGAAAAAAGTAATTACAAAGGAGGGTCAAACAATGTTTGACAAAGAACAAATCAAGGCCGCAGTGGATGCGGTGGGCGAACTCGGCACTTCCGAAGCGGAAGCCCAATTGTTCCTAAAGAACAAGTGCGTAGCGCCCTTGAAGGTCATCTATGTGCTGCTGTCCAATTGTGTCACCATTAACAACGGGGCCTGCCCGGACTGGGATTTCTGTGAACCGCTGATCAATGTAAAGAAATAAGACACCGGCATTGCGATCCGACCACCGGGGATTCCCGGTGGTTTTCCCTTTTGCAAGCCGTTTGACCGGTACCGGTCGATATGGTGGCAACGGCCGAGTCCTTTTGGAGCTTTATCGTTAGTACGCCAATATGTACCATTATAGTTATAATTTCATTATCAAGCTAATATTAGGTCAAGTTACCCCAACCAACCAAAGATACCAAGCGAGAGCAAAAACAGACAGATTTGTCGAATCTCGTCTGTTGGTTTACAATCTGGTTGGACAAGTCCAAATTTGGGAAAAGGAGGTCTTTCATGCGGGTGGCAAACAAGAAGCTTTTGACCGTCGCCATCGCCCTGTTGTTGACTGTCGCGTTATTAGTACCAAGTGTTCCGGCTGATGCGAACGCACCTTCCGCCGAAGAAACGAGACTGGTCGAGGGAATAAACCAGGCCCGGGAAAGGGCCGGAGTACAGCCCTTCACCATCAGCGATCCGTTGTCCAATGTGGCCCGGACTCACCTCCAGACCGGTTCGAGTGTGTTTGGTTTGATGCGTGACCAGGGTATATCCTACCGGTACGCGTGTGCACTGCGAGTCGGGTCCGGAAACGCGGACCTGGTTGCTCAGGTGTTAACCAGATCCACTTCTGCATACGCCATGCAGTCCCGCTATGACCAAGTCGGCGTGGCGATCAGAAACAATACCACGATGCTGATCCAGATCGGGGGCGGTACGAACGCCCCAGCTCCGCCGCCGCAGCCGGACCCGAAACCCGACCCCAAACCCGATCCCACGCCGCCGCCGCAGCCGCCGGCGCCGAACCCCGAACCCGAACCGCAGCCGCCGTCAACCCCGGGTTCCCTGAGCGCTTACGAGGCGAAAGTGGCGCAGTTGGTGAACGCCGAACGGGCCAAGTACGGACTGAAGCCGCTGACCGTTGACCATCAGTTGGCGAAGGTGGCCCGGCTCAAGTCGGAGGACATGCGGGACAAAAGGTACTTCTCGCACACCTCTCCGACCTACGGTTCCCCGTTCCAAATGATGCGCCAGTTCGGCATCACCTACCGCACGGCGGGTGAGAACATCGCCGCCGGACAGCGTACCCCGGAAGCCGCGATGCAGGGTTGGATGAACTCCTCCGGACACCGGTCCAACATTCTGAACGCCAACTTCACGCATATCGGCGTGGGACACGCGGTGGGCGGCAGCTACGGCAACTACTGGACGCAAATGTTTATTGGGAAATAGCCGATACGCAAAAAATTTGCGGCAGTTGTTTGCCGATTGACTGACTGACCGCACACACTTCCTCTTTTTCGGCATATATTGGTAGCAAAATGCCGGAAAGGAGGAATTTATTATGAGCCACATTACTAAGGTTAGGATCGTCTGCCAGGAAGAGAACGTGCAGCAGGTCATCGGTGAAAAGACAGTACAGACCGTGGTCCGCGGCACTATCACCATTCCCAATGAGAAGCCGCGCGCCGAACAGATCCTGGCGGTACGCGCCCAAATTGAGGAGGATGAACAGGAAGAAGACATCATTGCCGATAAAGTGATCATTCAGGGGAAGCTGGTCTTGAACGTGACTTTCGTGGCCGACAAACCCGACCAGCCGGTACACCACGTACGCGGCCAAATCGAATTCGCGGAGTCGGTACCTATTCCCGGGGCCCGGCCCGATCAGGACGTGGTGAAGCAGATCACCATTGAAACGGTCAAGGGCGAGTTGGATCCCAGGGACCCCAGAAGAATCACCGTCACGGTTATCCTGCGTATTTTTGTGAAAGTGGTTGAAGTCGAACGGAAGCAGCTTCTGATTGATCTTCCCGGTGCCGAGAAGCGTTTTAGAATCGAACCGGTCAAACTGGATATCGTCAAGGCGATGGGGAAACGGCAGGTAGCGGTGAGTGAGCAGTTTGACATTTTGCGACTTTTTGAGGCCAAGAAGCCCTGCCCGGAGGAGATCCTCGACACCATTACCGACGTCACCATTGACAAGAAGGAAGTCATTGACGGCAAGGTCCTGGTGGAGGGCACAATCACCGTCCAGGTGATCTATGTGGCCCTGATCAAGAGTCAGCCGGTCCACCACGCCCACTTTGAAATCCCCTTCGTCACGTTTGTGGACCTGCCCAAGGCGCGTCCGGGCGACATGGTGAACGTGCAGGTGCGGATCGAGGATGCCAGCGCCCGGGTCAAGGACGAGTGCGAGATCATGATCACCGTCGTCCTGGAAGTCAAGGCGCGAATTGTGAAGCAGATCCAGAAGGAGCTGGTGGTGAAGATCGATCAGGACCTCCTGCAGTGCCTCCTGCTGGAGCAGGCCATACGACCGGTAACCCTCTTCCTGGATCAGATCCTCAACGAGGAAGACATGGTTCAGGTCACCCTGCGTGAAATCGTCACCATCCCCCAAGAAAAGCCGGCCGCCCAGAAGATTCTGGAGGCCATTGTCACCGACATCGAGGTCACCGAGACCGAAGTGATCCCCAACAAGGTCATTGTCCGGGGCGTGGCGACCGTCAAGGTAGTGTACGTGGCCGACCGGCCCGACCAGCCGGTGCACGCTTTTGAGGCCGAGATTCCGTTTACCGCCTTCATTGATGTGCCCGGAGCCGAACCCGGGGTTGACGTCAACGTGATGGTGAATGCCGAGTTCGCCCAGGCCTCCCTGGATAACGACCGCCGGGTGGCCGTCAAGCTGGTGCTGCGGATCACCGTCCGGGTGGCCGACATCGTACAGAAGAGGGTATTTGAATGCCTGCGGCCGAGCGCCGTGGTGGAATGTCCGAAACTGGACCCGCTGGATCCGAAAATGGTCACAACTTAACCGAAAGATCCACTGTACCGTTATCACCGGTTGGCCGGCGGTGCTCACACTTCCTCCTTTGAGGCATATATTGATATCAAACATGCCGAAAGGAGGAAGTTTTTTGTGAGCGGTCATGAACTCAAGGTAAGGATCGTCTGCCAGGAAGAAGTGGTACGGCAGGTCATCGGCGAAAAGGCGGTACAGACCGTGGTGCGCGGCCGGATTACCATTCCCAAGCAGAAGCCGGAGGCGGAACAGGTCCTGGCGGTTCGGGCCAAAGTTGAAGAAAAAGAAACCGAGATCATTCCCGATAAGGTCATCGTCCAGGGGAAGGCCACTTTTAACGTCACTTTCGTCGCTGATTTCCCGAGCCAGCCGGTGCACCACGTACGCGGCCAAATCGAATTCGCGGAATCGGTGCACATTCCGGGAGCCCGGCCGGGATTGGACGTGTTCACCCAGATCACGATCGAAAAAGTCAAGGCCGATCTTGATCCCAAGGACAAGCGGCAGATCCTGGTCACGCTCATTATCCGCATTTTCGTCAAGGTGACGGAGGCCGAACCGAAGCAACTGCTCATTGATCTTCCGGGAGCCCAGAACCGGTTTGTCAGAGAACAGGTGAAGCTGGACATTGTGAAGGCGGTCGGGCGAAGGCAGGTGGCGGTCAGCGACCAGATTGATATCCGGCAATTGTTCCAGGGTAAGAAGCCCTGCCCCAAGGAAATCATCGATACCATTGCCGATGTGACGATCACCAAGAAAGAGGTTATCAAGGACAAGGTGCTCGTGGAGGGCGTGCTGACCATCCAGATTATCTACGTCGCCGACTTTCCCACCCAGCCGGTGCATCACGCCCACATCGAAATTCCCTTCACGTAGTTTATTGAGCTGCCCGGGGCCCGCACCGGCGACATGGTTACGATCCAGGTGGAGATTGAAGATGTCAACGCCCGGGTTAAGAACGAGTGCGAGATTGCCGTTACGGCTGTACTGTTGCTCCGGGCCAAGGTGATGGAACAGATTCGGAAGCAGCTGGTGGTACGGATGGACGACGACCTGTTGGCCTGCCTCCTGGATGCGGACGCCATCCGGCAGGTCACCCTGTTCCTGGACCAGATTCTCAACGAGGATGACCAGGTGCAGGTTACCCTCCGCGAGGTGGTCACCATTCCCCAGCCGAAGCCGGACGCCCAGAAAGTGCTGGAAGCTTTTGTCACCGATGTTACGGTTACCGAGACCGAGGTCATCACCAACAAAGTGATCGTCCGGGGGGTCGTCACCCTCAAGATAACCTACGTGCGCGACGCACCGGACCAGCAGGTGCACGCCTTTGAAGTCGAGGTTCCGTTTACCGCCTTCCTTGAAGTACCCGGTGCGGAGCCCGGAGCCGATGTCAACGTGATGGCCGAAGCCGAGTTCGCCTCCGTGAGCCTGGAAGATGCCCGCCGAATAGCCGTTAAGCTGGTGATCAAGGTGACCGTGCGGGTGACCGATATCGAGCAGAAGAAGGTCTTTGAGTGCCTGCGGCCGGGTGCGGAGATCGTCTGCCCGATTGTCGACAAGGTTAAGCCGCCCGAAAAAGAAGTCAAGCCGACCCCGACCCCTTCGGGCAGGACCTACACCATCCAGGCCGGGGACACCTTCTTTAGACTGGCCCAGCGGTTCGGCACCACGGTAGCGGCCATCCAGGCCGCCAACCCGGGGGTGGACCCGAACCGATTGCAGATCGGTCAGGTGATCAACCTGCCGTAGAGAGAGAAAAGACAATGGAAAAATCAAGTACCCGCTAATCATTAAGCGGGTATCTTGTTTCAGGATCTTTCACCCTTGTAAGCCCGGAACTAGACTTTGTACCGGACGGCGAGCAGGGTTCTCAGGCGGGCCGCATGGTCGGGTATCCGGCCGACCCGCGCCAACTCCGCGGGCGGGTGTGCCGTCTTCCCGGCGTAAGCGGCGGGCGGCACGAGAAGCAGAGCGGCGAAGGCCCCGACCCGGGATTCGGCCTTCGCGTCCCGGAAACCCAACAGATAGAGCCCGGGGTCGGGACACAGAAGGTGGTAACCAAGGCCGCAGGCCAGGGCGTGTTTCAGTTCGGATTCCGGCAATCCATTGCGCACCGTAAGCAGGGTGATGCCGTCAGGCGTGCGGGTGTAGATGCCTTTGATGCGGCCTTTGAACGGGTGGTAACCCAACAGCAGCTCCTTCTTGCGGATTATGCGGCAAAGAGCCCGCGTGCCGGGAAACGTATCAAGCCCGTATTTTGCAATTATCTTCAGGGCTTTTAGGACTCCAGTACCCATAATATTTAGGACTCCAAACCTAGATTGGTTACATTGTACTACAGGTGCCCCGCCAGATTCGGTCGGAAAGAAGTCGAACAAAAAAATTAAACCCCGCCTGCAAGTGACGGGGTTATTCTTTGCCGTTCGGGGGCTGGTTGCGCCGCCTTCGCTCTTTTTCAATGACCTTCAGGGCCATCGCCCAGTACTCGGCCAGCGATTCTTTTTCCTCCCGGGTCAGTTCCGGAAGCCGCCGCAGGAGTTCGGCGAAACGCGGGTCCGCCGCGGCGCAGGCCACCCCCGGCTCGCAGGGTGCGGGCTGGTCCCGGTGCTGGGAAATACTGCTGTTGCCTGCGCTCTGTGCTTCCACCCGCCGGTCCGTCCGGGCCAGCAGGTAGTCCACCGAAACGCCGAAGAAATTCGCCAGCCTGTCCAGCATTTCGGGATTCGGGACCCGCCTGTCCCGCTCGTACATGGCGATGGTGCTCTGCCCGGTGTTGAGCATCCGGGCCAGTTCAACCTGGGAAAGCTCTTTCTCCCGCCGCAGTGCGGCCAGCCTTGAGCCAAGTGTCTTCATCAACAATACAACACCCTAAGCCTAACGTAACACATTTTGTGATACCGGAGAACAGTTTATCACAAAGAGTAATTTTTTATGCGCCAAGCCATTGACATATATCGCGTTATGTGATTAACTTGTTCCAAAAGTTGCTGATGAGTCTTAACGGCCTTATCGACATTAAAGAAATAGAAGAGCCAAGGTGGTTTCGTGCGTAACGAAGCAATGTACAACCTCCGCGTGCGTCGCGGCCTTACCCAACAGCAGGTTGCGGAAGCGGTGGGCATTACCCAAAGCGCCTACGCCATGATCGAAGGCGGCCGGCGGCACCCGCGGAAAACCGTCGAAAAAAGGCTGGCGGACTTCTTCGGTGTTACCGTGGACGAGCTTTTTTTTGCATTATCCAATCACGGTTCGTGATTTATTTGGTTGCCGCCTTTGTGCAGAGCGGTTTTGTTGCTTACGGACCTGGTAAAAGTGCACAGCTTTATCGCCAGGAAGAGGAAACGAGGGACTGATTTCAATCTAACGGCTGTTGGGAGAAGGGGGGGTGAACACCTTCAGTTTTGGGGGTCTGCCGAGTCATGCGAAAGGGGTGATGAGTAGTTTAGTTAATTTTAATATGGGAAGCACAAGGTGCTGAAAAAGCGAGCGAAAGGGGAGAGAGGAGGTTTATTGTGATCAGTAAGGG
>JACUUW010000093.1 GCA_014859075.1 Desulforudis sp. | reverse complement strand
CCGAAGTGCTGAAGAAATCCCCGAATGCCACGCTGGCAGGCCGGATAAGGAACGCGGCCTGAACCAATCCGATGGCGATACTGGTGGCGCCGATCGGTATCACCTCGAACACCCACCAGATGCCGGCGAGCATAAACAAGCCGATGGCCAATTGGCCCTCCCGGCTGAGGGCAAAACTTTCTCCGGCAGGGTCTACAGCCGGCGCCAAGGGTGGCAGCGCGTAAAACAGAGCAAATAAAACAACGCCCAACATCAAAAACCCGATTCTCTTCCAGTTGATTTGCGACACCGGTGAAATAATTTCACCTGATACTCCGGGTGAAGTCATTGCTTTCCTTACCTCCCTCTCAACTTGAAATAGCGTCCTCTAAGATGAATTCCCTACGATTCGAATCGTCCCGCCTTTTAACCAGTCGGTTAGCTGATATACGTGCCGGTGACGCTCCTGCATGCAAAACTGCGGCACTGTGCCTACACCTTGATCCAACCAACCCGACTGTGTACCCTTACCACCCCCTTTAACGCTTGTGCTCACTTTCACGAGCCTGGCGAAAAAAGAAAATCCCATTTGCCCTTATTGCTCCGCTTTTTACAGCTGCACCCCCCACCATTCCGAAACCACCGTAGCAAAAAGCCCTGATTATGTCAATACGTTAATACTGGTTCTCTCTAAATGGAATTATGTGGAACGATAAGACAGGTGTCGGGCGTTGAACAAGCGTTTCAGGCGGGTACAAAGCGTGATTACTTTCACAATTTTGGCGTTGCATGTAGTGCCAATTGGTCAGCAGGAAGGGCCACCCGTTAGAAAGAATTACGACAAGCAAAAGGCCGATGTGCCGTTCCACACCGACCAGTCATTGTCCCGGTCGTGTTCTTGCGGAGCCTCACCCGCCGCGCCAAACCCGTACCCTGGGAGCGGTTCGCCGCTTATTGGCTTTTTCTTCATCAACCAGCTTGTAAGTGCGAATTGCTTCGCGAATTAACACCGGCTGGCCTTCTTCGATCCGGAGCAGAACCTCGCCCCAGCCCAGCCGCCTCATGAATTCCAGCAGCCGCTTTTCGCGCTCGGTTAGTGATTCCAATTGTTCCAGCATGACCTCATCCTCCCCGACGCTCGGTCTTAACGCCGCAAACCTCAGGGGACCCTCAGGGGACTCGGGAACCATTGTCACCACTTTTCCCTATTCGCTTTTGTGAGTCGTCATCAAGCTTGCAGGTTCGGATCGCTTCGTAAATAATGACCGGTTGACCGTTTTCAACCCTGATTTTAACCTCTCCCCAACCCAGCCGGCGGAGAAAGAGCAGAAGTTGCTTTTCCCTATTCGTCAGGTCATCCAGCATTATATCCCCTACCCTTCTCCCAGCAGAAGAAACGAAAGCGATACCCCCCTAGTGCCATTTATTAGCAAGAAGTATCGGCATCAGCTTTTCCAGGCTCATGAATGTACCCTGGAGCGGTACTATTAACTTAGGCTTGCTCTCTTTTGGGCCGTTGTTTTTCCTTCGCTTCGCCTTCCTCCAGACGAAAAGTTCTGACAGCCTCGTAGATAAGCACCGGCTGACCGTTCTCAACTCTGATTCTGACCTCACCCCAGCTCATCTCACGCAAGAATGAAACCAGCTTCTTCTCCCGGTTTGTGAAAATCGCAGGCAAGCAATTCACGATGCTCCATCCCTCTTTCCCGCCAGACCTACCTGAGAGCAGGCCTGGCCCATATGAATAATACTGCTAAAAAAGGTGCTTATGCTGGTACCTGCTTGTGTAAACCGTATCAAAAGCTCGAAATGTTGTCAACATCAAATTTGTGGGCCGCTGACCGCCTGTAGTGCCGATATATTGATCTTCCGTCCTTAAATCCGGCGGATGCGCAGAAACCCGGGTAATGACAACCTAAGCACAGACCCGCCGCCATGATTGCAAAGCTTACGGCTGACAATCACTCAACACTCTTTGCACCGCCTGACGCAGATCATCCATCTGAAAAGGCTTGATTATGTACCCCGTGGCTCCTGATGATATGGCTTCCATCGCCACGTCCATGTCACCATGCCCGGTTATCAAAATCACCGGCACCTTCTCGTTGGTCTCCCGTACTCTTCTGAGCACCTCCAGACCGTCCATGCCGGGCATTTTCAAATCAAGGAGAATCACCGAAGCCCCCTCCCGCTGGAACAACTCCAGCCCCCGGGGACCACCGGTGGCAATCGCCACCTGATAACCCTCCTGCTGCATCCCTTTGGCCACGGCCCAACACATGTCCTCTTCATCGTCAATGATCAGCACTTTCGGAACCCCGGATGCCGTCACCATCTTTGGGTTCACCTCCTTTTCTCCTGGGCAGGTGCACGGTCATGATTGCACCGCCGGATGGAACATTCCCGGCCTTGAGCCGCCCACCGTGCATCCCTATGATCTGGAAGCTGATCGCCAGACCCAGTCCACTACCCCCGTCTTTGGTAGTGTAAAACGGCTCAAAAATGTGGGGGAGGTCGGTCTCCTGAATACCCGGTCCGTCGTCCTCCACTTCGGCAATCACCCAGTCGGGGGTGACGCGCGTCCTGACCCTTAGTCCGGCGTCGTCAGGCATCGCCTGGACTGCGTTAAGCACCAGGTTAAGAAACACCTGCTTAAGTTTTTCACTGTGGCCCATAACCGGGGGTAACCGGTCTTCAAACAGGGTCTCAACCGTGATCTGCCGCTGCCGCAGCAGGGGTTCTGAAAACGCGAGCACCCTGCGCAGCAACCCGTTCAGATCCACTTCTTCAACCGCCTCCTTGCTGGGACGGCCAAAATCCAAAAGCTCGTTTACCACCCGGTTCTGCCGTTCAATCTGCTGCTTGATCCGCTGCAGATAGTCGTTGGCATCCGGAACGTGTTTCAACTCCTCCTCCATGACTTGAACAGTGGCGTTAATGATTCCCAACGGGTTCCGCAGTTCATGCGAAATACCGGTAACCAACCGGCCGAGGGCCGCCATGCAGTCCGACCGGCGCAGTTGCTCCTCCAGTTGCTCCTTCTCCGCCAGCCCTTGCCCCATCTTGTTGATGGCTCGGGTTATCTGTCCGATTTCTCCCGGAGCTTCGGGCAGGCGGTAGTAGATGTCGTTCTCCAGCTGCACTAGACCGTGCTTGATCTGGCGAATATGATTCGTCAGGTTCGTGACCACCAGCAGCAGACCCAGGGCGCTGATACAAAAAACGCCTAGCGTGGCGTAGCGGGTAAGCAGCCGGAAATGTTGGCCCTTTGCAAAAATCGGGTGCAGGGTCTGCTCGGCCCAAACCACGGCCACCAATTCGTCACCATACTTGACCGGCACCAGGTATTCCAGAAACTGGTCGTCCCAGGTATGGCCGATTCTGGAGATCGGTGCCTCACTGGCGATTGCGGCCTGGATTCCCTGGTACACCTCATTATAAATCCTCTCCTCCCGCAGCTGCTGTTCCGCTGGCGTCAAATCGCGGAACTGGTGCAAAAATCCCTGGATGTAGATTTTCTCGTTGTCTGGAATATATAGACCGACCCGCACGCCGGGGTGCGTTTCGGCCAGGGGTGCCGCCGTCCTGTTGAATTCGTCAACGAGCAGGGCAAGCCGCTCTTCGCTGTTTCCGTTCGCCTTCTTACCCAGGTGCAGAGCAAGTGAATCCACAATGGTTCCCAGGCGCTCCTGCTTTGACTCCAGGACAATCCGGTCGCTCTTGCTGGCGTACAGGATATCGTAAAGCATCACCAGAATCGGTATCACCAGAATTATGACCAGCACACTGATTATCTGGAACTTCAGGCTCTGGTGCCTGAACGGTGACAAACCCATCGCGCTCCTTTTGTGAGTCCCACTGTTTTTCCTTCGCCGCGCACGCCAATAATCCTCTTCGGCGGGAGCCGGCCAAGCGCCGTTGTCCCCACACGACTCCGCCGCCTCTTTTTTCCCATTTGACCGGAGAGGCGACGTAATATTATGCTTGTAGGTAGCACAACTAACTAAAGTATACTGAACCTGATGACGACTGCGCAAGTTGGATGTTAGTGCAAACTTTAAAATTTTGGGAGGTTGGAGTACAAGTGCCTTTCTCCAAAGCGGCGGCGGACACGTTGCGCAATTCATTCGTGAATCTACTTATCCGGGATAAGCTGGTCACCGCCGAGCAGGCCGCTGAGTGTATCAGATCAGGTGACAACGTCGTCTTGTCCATGGGTTGTGCGGAACCGATTCCGCTGGTTGAGGCCTTGGTCAACCGCAAGCAGGACCTGCGTGGCGTGACGGTGCACCAGATGCTCCCCATTTACGAAGCCGCATACATGAAACCCGGCATCGAAAGGCATTTTCGTCACGTATCCTGGTTCAGCAGTTCCATGACCCGTCCCGGGGTCAAGGCCGGGCGGGCGGCCGTGGTGCCGGGCTACCTTTACGAGTACCCCCGCTTCTTTGAGGAGTCCCTGGATACCGACGTGTTCATGGGTACCGTTTCGCAGGTGGATCGGCACGGTTTCGCCAGTTTGGGGATTTCGGTTAATTACACCCTGCCCGCGGCCAAAAAAGCCGACCGGGTAATCCTTGTCGTCAACCCGCGGATGCCACGCACCCACGGCAATACCCACATTCACGTCTCCCAGGCCGATCTGCTGGTGCTGGACGACCGGCCCCTGCCGGAGGTCAAGTTCGACCCCCCTTCGGAGGAGGACAAGTTGATCGCGGCGCATATCAGCGAACTGGTGGAGAACGGTTCCACCCTGCAGCTTGACATCGGCACCGTTGCCCAGGCTGTCGTCGGCGCCCTGTGGGACAAGAAGGACCTGGGAATTCACACCGAATTCGTCACCGATGCGGTTGTTGATCTGGTGGAGACGGGGATTGTAACCAACCGGCGCAAACTCCTGCACCCGGGAAAGATTGTGTGTACGTCGGCCATGGGCACCAGCCGCCTCTACGAGTTCCTGGACGATAATCCCATGATCGAAATGCGTCCGGTTTCGTATACAAATGACCCATACGTGGTCAGCCGCAACGCGAACATGGTAGCCATCAACTCGGCGAGCGAGGTGGACCTCTTGGGCCAGTGTTCGGCTGGGGGCATCGGCCCGGGGAAGTACGTCGGCACCAGCGGACAAATTGATTTCGCCCGCGGGGTCTCCATGTCCTCCGGCGGGAAATTCTTCATGGCCTTGCGCTCGCGGGACGAAAAGGGGCGTTCCGCCATTGTCCCGCAGCTCCGACAGGGAACCGTGGTCAACATCGGTTTCAACGACGTCGATTACGTGGTCACGGAGTTCGGCATCGCCAAGCTGCGGGGGAAAACCGTCCGCGAGCGGGCCGAAGCCCTCATCTCCATCGCCCACCCCCAGTTTGCGGACGGACTCCGGGAAGCGGCCAAGAAGATCGGCCTCACCCGGTGACAACCTCCTCCTGCCTGGGATTTTTTCAGCCCGTAAACCTTGACCCCGACTTGGGTTCCGTGCTAGCATTGTAGTGACAAACTGTCGTACCAATGTTATGCACAGTGAGGGGACGGCCGTGTTTTTTCGCCGGGTAGTGACCCGTCGCGGGGATAAAGAATATGTCTACCTGAAACTCATTGAAAACTACCGCGAAGGCGCCAAGGTCAAGCAGCGGGTGATCGCCAATTTCGGCAATATCGAGCACCTTACGCCGGAAAAAGTGCACGCCATTATCAGGGGCCGGAGCCAGGCTGGTGAAGCCGGCGCATTGCTCGACGACTTCCTCGCCCGCGATGAACAGGATGCAGACTTGTCCCTGGCGGCTCTGCGCCGGGCCTGGAACCGCCTCGGATTGACCGGCTTCCTACACGAGGCCGCCGGAGCCGGCGACGGTGAACTGCATCCAGCCGCACCTTTCCTGATCGAGGCCATGGTCCTCTTGCACATTCTGAGGCCCAAGGAGACAAGGCCCGTTTACACAAATTATCGGCACCTGGGTCTTCCCGAACTGACCAGTTGGCAGCCGACGGGCACGGACTTTTACCGGGCGGTCACATTCCTGGCCGAGACCAGGGCGGCACTCCAAAACCATCTCTTCCACGAGCTTTGTGCCAAGCGTGCAAAACCGCCCTTCCTGTTCCTGTTGCCGGTCCAGACTGATTTCCTCGGCCACGAGTACGAGATTACGCCGGCGGGCCTGAGCCTGGAAACCAAGACCTACCGCCGCCCACTAAACATCTTGCTCACCGTGTTTCCGCCCGATCTGCCGGTCGGATTTCAGCTCGGCAATGTTGAACAGTCCGTGACCGGTCTGGCCGATCCGGCTGGAGGTCAGGAGGGCACACGGCTGTGTCTCCTGCTGGAGGACATGGACCTCCTCGCGCGCCGTAACCTGAACCACGAGGTGTGTTACATCGCCGCCCTGCCGGTTGACAAACTGACCCGTGTACCGGTAAACGCCGATGACGCCTGGGAGACCGCGGACACCACGGTGGACGGCAAATACTGGATTAAGGATCTGGTGAAGCCTGACGCGCGATATATCTTCGCCTACGAACTGCAAGAGGAGGCTGCCGGTCGGGACCACATCGCCGGGTTGCTGGCCCAGGCCGAGCGTGAATTCGAGAGACTAAAGACAGCCGTCAGGCACCGCCGGCTGGTACGGGAAAAAACGATCATGGCCAGGGCCGCCGAGATCATGGATCGCCACAGTTGCCCGGATTTTTTCCGGTGTTCCTTTGATCCAGTGCACCGAACCTTCGAGTATACACGCCTGGAAGATATTATCAACAGGCATCGCGTGCTCCGGAGGACCAAGGTTCTAAAAACCTCGGCGTTCGGGCTTCCGGCCCGGGATATTGTCACCGCCCACCTGGACGGGCTGCTCCTGAAAAAGGCTTTGCAACCGGTTCACGACCTCCTGCGGATACCGGTCATGCAGGTCCAGGTCGAACTCCACCACAATGAGCGGTTCCTAACCGGGCAGTTGTTGCTCTACATTCTTGGTGAGGCGTTGCTCAGAAGTGCCGCCGGCGATGGGGGTTGAGTCAAGGAGGGAAAGGGGGGTTGGTTTGGTGCCCACGGAAATATCAGTCGGGGAGGTAATGCTCCCCCTGGCCCGATGCCACGAGGTGGCGGCTGAGGAAGGCATGGAAAAGGCCGTCGCCCGCCTGCATCAGGCGTTGGCCGACGGCCACCATTCGCTGCTGGTTCACGACCGTGCCGGTAACCACGTGGGGCTGCTCGGCGTGTATACGGTCCTTAAGCTGTTTGAACCCGAGTTTATCGTGACTGAAACATGGTCTATGCCGGTATTCTGGAATGAATTTTCAGCAATCAGGGCTGGGGAACTCACACGCATTCAGGTTCGCGAAGTCATGCGCCCGCTGGACGGGGTGTTCGCCAAGACCACGGACCCCCTGACAAAAGCCGTCCACCTAATGCTCCGGCACCGCCTGGACACCTTACCGGTCCTGGCCGGAGAAAGCCTGACCGGGGTGCTGCGCGTCAGCGATGTGCTCGAACAGCTCGGCAAGCTGGTTGGTCCTGACAAAGCCGCTGAACCTA
>JACUUW010000092.1 GCA_014859075.1 Desulforudis sp. | reverse complement strand
AGACAAGGGGACGGTTCCGGTGTCTGCGCAGGGACGAGACAAGGGGACGGTTCCGGTGTCTGCGCAGGACAGCATCTATCCGGAATCACAACAGGAGAGTCTCCACTGAAGGGAGGCTCTCCGCGGCCGCTATAGGTTGTAATACAGAATTCTATGAGCCTTTCTGGCTGCTGTGAAAAGACCGGCTATCCTGAATAACAGGCGATATCCTGATCCAAGCTTTTCAAGATCTTCAGCCTGAGTAAAATACCATTCTTCTTTCAACCGTATGCCTTCCGCCCATTGTTCAATGGCAGCGGGGTCATCTATCCCCCAATGAATAACAGCCCCTGTCTTTTTGATTGACGGATGCTTTCCGGCACTTCTAGCCGTCAAGGCACTATATGCGTCGAATACCAGCCCGCACCCGGGAAAGGCCTTCTTCAGTTTGAGGATCAACGCTTTTACCTCTTCTTCTTTCAGGTACATAAACAACCCTTCCGCAATCACCAGTACGGGACGACCTCCCGGTGAAATGAGGTCTGTCCAGCCCATGTCGGTGACGGAGGACGGGATCATGTGATACGAAGCGGTTTCCTCGTAGAACCTTTTCCTGAGGTCAATGACCTCAGGCATGTCCAAGTCATACCATTCAACTTCCCCATTGTTGACCCTGGTGTGGCGGCTATCAAGACCACACCCCAGATGAATCACGACACTTTTGGGATATCCGGCTAAGAATTTCCTGGCATAGGCATCGATCTTTTTCGCTCTTATGCAGAGTGTCACGGCTGTTTTTCCGGGGATTTTAAGCTTGGCGAAGTCATATTCGACATGTTCCAGAATCTCTTGCGCTTTCCTATCGACAAAGATGGGTTCGGGTTGCCGGCTCTCAACAGCTCTCGAGTAGAGTGGAACGAGCAGCGTTTCCTGCTCTTCTGTCAGTAGTATTTTTTCTTTGTGGATCATCATCGTGCGCCCTCCTGAGAGCCTGCTCCAAGTCGTTAATAAGATCGCCGGCGTCCTCGATTCCTGCCGAGAGTCTAAACAAGGAGTCGGTAACCCCGATCCGTTTCCTCTCGACCATGGACACCTTGGCGTGCGAGGTGACCGCCGGGGCACAGATCGTTGTCTCGACGCCGCCCAAGCTCACCGCGGGGCTGATCAGGCGTAGCCGCCTCACAAATCTCGAGGCGTCCAGCTGCCTCTCGTCCAACTCAAAGGATAACATGCCGCCATAGGCCTTCATCTGCGACTTGGCGATTTCGTGGCCGGGGAAGTCAGGCAAACCGGGGTAGTACACCCGGCGCACAAGCTTCTGTTCTTTAAGGAATTCTGCAATGCGAAGTGCGTTATCCGACTGACGTCCGACACGCAAAGCCAGTGTCTTCAGACTCCGCTCAAGCAAATAACAAGTTATCGCGTTGAGACTGCCACCCAGATGCCGCGCCAAGGCGCGAATGCGCCCAGCCCTCTCTCTTGAGGTAACCGCCACACCGCAGCAGATATCGCTATGTCCCCCCAGGTACTTCGTGCCGCTGTGCACAACAATGTCTATTCCGAATTCGAGCGGATTTTGGTTCACCGGAGAGGCGAAGGTGTTATCAATTATTGTTGTGATTTCTCGCTCTCTGGCGAACGCCGCCACCTTCCGAATGTCGATAACGCTCAGCAGGGGATTCGTGGGCGATTCGATCACGATCACCTTGGTACGTTCGGCAGCCGCTCCGCATACCGATTCGGCATCGGTGGGCGCAAAGGTGTACCCGATCCCCAGCCTCTGAAATTCATCCGTCGTAAACGCATGCGTCCCGCCGTACAGTTCGTCCATCATGACGACATGGTCGCCTGAACCCGCGAACGCAAGAACCGCAGTGCTCATCGCCGCCATGCCGGAACTGAAAACAACCCCGTCTTCGGCCCCCTCCAAGGCACATATCTTCCTCACGACTGCATCCTGGTTGGGAGTGTTGAAATAACGCGGGTAGGGGCAGTCGTCCCGGTCCAAGTAGTCATAGGCGGAAGAAGTGAAAATCGGGGTATTAACCCCTCGGGTCACGCTGTCCCGGTAGCTGCCGCTGTGAACGCACTCGGTGTCTTTCTTCATGGATTAGCTTCTCTCCCCGTAACAACAGGATTCCCCCTGCGCCGATGTTCCCTCCGACTCCAAGCTCCGGCCGAGTTCCGTCAGCTTGCGAAAGACCAAATCGATATCCGCGAGCGTTGTGCGGTGCGAACAGACGGACATTCTCAGGACGGTCCGACCCCGCACCCGGCTGGTCATTATGAAGGCCAGGCCGCTGACCTGGATGGCATCGGCGATCCGCTGGTTTAGCCGATCCAGGAAGGCGTTGACCTCTTCGGCCTTTACGTTTGACTCCCGCGCCGCCGTGCGGTACTTCTCCGGCGCGTACCGGAAGGAATAGATGAAAAGCGTCGGCCGGTGCAGCGGTTCGAAGTCCGCAGACTCGCGAACCAGGCGATCCAGGTGTTCGACGCATTGCAGGTTCTGCCGCAGCAATCTCCGGTAGCCTTCCGCCCCGTAATGCTTGATCGTCATCCACACTTTCAGCGCCCTGAAGCCACGGGACATCTGCGGACTGTATTCCAGGTAGTCCAGACCGGTGTATTCGGTGGGAAGCGTTCCACGCAGGTAGGGAGCGGTCATGGAAAACGCGCGGCGCAGCTTCTCGCGATCCCGAACGAGGAGACAGCCGCACTCATAGGGGATGTAGAGCCACTTGTGCGGGTCGAGCGTGACCGAATCGGCCTGGTCCAGACCACGGTAAAGGGAACGCTTTTCCGGGAGCATGGCGCCGACGGCCCCGCAGGCTCCGTCCGCGTGGAACCACAGACCGCGTGCCCGGCATATGCGGGCGATGCCCTCCATCGGATCGATTGCGCCGACGTTGATGGATCCCACCTGCCCGACCACGCAGAACGGGATCTCCCTCCTGCTCGTGTCCTCGTCCAGCATGCGCTCCAGCGCCCCCAGATCCATCGTGAAATCATTCCTGCTGGGAACGCGGCGCACCGCCCTCCGGCCGAGGTTCATCAGGTCGGCCACCCGGGTGATGGATACGTGGCCTTCATGATCGGACATATAGATCATGAAACGGCCGTGGTGTCCTTTTCTCTGCAAGCCTTCCTGCGTTGTGTCGTAAGGCGCGGAATTGCGCATGGCGGCGAGGACGGCGGTATGGTTGGCCATGGTACCGCCGCTCGTGAACAGGCCCCCGCAGTCTGTCGGATAGCCGATCAGCTCGGCGATCCAGGCGATGGTCCGGCGCTCTATTTCCGTGGCGGCAGGCGCCGGCTTCCACGCCCCCGGGTTCATGTTGACGGAAGCCGCCAAAGCTTCGGCCAGGGTGCCCATCATGGTCCCAGAACCGTTGACAAAGCCGAAGTACCTGGGAGAACCGACGTGGGTGGTATTGGGAAGCACCTTGCTCAACCATTCGTTCAAGATTATCTCCGGATCCTGTCCTCTTTCCGGAAGGGCCTCCTCAAAGACCTTGGACACCTCGGCGGAAGTGCGGGAGGGGAAGACCGGGAGCTCGCGGACGGATTTGTAATAATCCGTAATCATATCCACAACAAGGTGGCCAAGGCGACGGAAAGTTTCGGGATCAAGATCGAGATCGAGATCGACAAAACGGTCGCCGGCATCGGCTGCTTTCATTAACGTGCGGCTCCTTCCTTTTCTTGTCCACAGCCCCCGGACACGGGGACGGTTCCGGTGTCCGCCCGTCCGTCGGGAGACACGGGCGGGAGACACGGGGGCGGGAGACACGGGGACGGTTCTCGTGTCTACGATTTTAGCATTTTATTTACCCTATCCTTATTTAAACCAGTGATCGCTGCAATTTTTCTTATGGAAAGGTTGGTTTTTTCCTTGAATTCCTTGATTAAGTTATCCGATACTTGCACCTTTGTATTATCATCAACATTATGGCCACGCCTGAGCATCCTTTCAAAAAGTTCTTTCGCCGTTTTTTCATCCATCACTCTCACATCTTCCACTAAATCAATAAACACTTCTTGCGCTTCTTCATTCATATACTCCTCAAAACGCTTTCTTGCAGTCCTTTTATCACTTGCTAGAAGTTCTAGCACTGTTTCTGTTTCTACTAATTTGCTAAAGTCATTCTCGTCCAAATAACAGGCATAACTACTCCACTTGTATTCACCCGCCGACTTAACCATACCCGCCCTTACTGGATTCTGATGAATATACCTCGCTAAAGCAAGTACATAGCTATCCTCATCCACAACTTCACTCCTGAATCGGTCCTGGAAAAGATGTCCTACTCTTTCGTATTTCTTGTTAAAATAATTGACATAGCTGATATTTACCCTTTTCATTAAATTAGCTATCTCTTCTTCTCCCTCACTTAACATCAAATGAACATGATTATCCATTAAACAAAACGCATGGAGGGAGAATCTTTTTTCCTGTTTGTTATTGTATAACGTTTCAATAAAGCGTAATTTATCATCCTCATCATGAAATATATTCTTCCGTTCATTGCCACGGAGCATAATGTGGTAATAGCCACTTTTACTCTTTTCCCTGGGAAGCCTTGGCATCTTTAATCACCTGTGGTTTATTATACAAGCGAGGTGAGTCTTGTCAAGACAAGAGAACCGTCCCCTTGTCTGCCCCCGCGCGTGTATAATTAACACTAAAACGGTGGTGCATCGGAAGAATGAACGAGAGCGTGGAATGGGTCAGGAACACCCGGGTTGATCCGGCTGACCGAACCGGCGAACAGTATTTCAACGTGCCGCTGATGCGCGAGGTACGGGCTTTTCACAAAAGGCTTCAGCGAATATGAGGTTACTCCGCTCCAATCGTTGAGAAATCTGGCCGAACTCCTGGGTATCTACGGGATATATGTCAAAGACGAGTCCTGCCGGTTCGGGCTGAACGCTTTTAAGGTGCTGGGCGGTTCATACGCAATCGCTCGCCTGGTGGCCCGAAAGGTTGGGCGTAATACCGCTGCCGTATCCCTCACCGAGATCCGAAGGGTTTTGGAAGACCTTGGCGGGGTCACTTTCGCCACCGCCACGGACGGGAACCACGGGCGGGGGGTGGCCTGGACGGCGGCCCGCCTCGGACAAAAGGCCGTCGTTTACATGCCGCAAGGGTCTTCGGCGGCGCGCGTGCGGAACATCGCCGCCACGGGTGCCCAGGTATACGTAACGGATTTGAACTACGACGACACCGTAAGATCGGCCTCCGAAACGGCACGCCGGGAGGGCTGGGAGCTCATTCAGGACACCGCCTGGGAGGGCTATCAGAACGTGCCGCTGTGGATCATGCAGGGGTACGGCACCATGGCCGTGGAAGCCATGGAACAACTGTCGGAAAGGCCCACACACATCTTCCTTCAGGCGGGGGTGGGTTCCTTTCCCGCCGCTCTGGCGGCCGCTTTTGCCGTTGCCTGGGCGGACCACCCCCCCAAGGTGATTATCGTCGAGCCCCAAAAGGCGGACTGTTTCTTCCGCTCAACCAAAGCCGGTTCCATAAGCGCCGTTACCGGGGATCTGGACACGATCATAGCCGGCCTGGCGTGCGGGGAACCCAACCCGACGGCGTGGGACATCCTGGCGCGGTACACCCACACGTTCGCCTCGGTGCCGGACTGGGTCGCCGCAAGGGGAATGCGGATCCTGGGGAATCCTTTGCCGGGTGATGAAAGGGTAATTTCCGGAGAATCCGGCGCCGTAACGATGGGCCTGCTCAGTCTTCTGTCCAGGAACGGCCGGTTCTCCGGTCTTACGAAAGCACTGGAGTTGGACCACCGTTCAAGGGTATTGCTGTTCAGCACGGAAGGGGACACCGACCCGGAAATGTACCGAAAAATCGTCTGGGACGGAGCCTAACCGAGTGTTTGAGGAGAGCAGCCCGAAAACACTGCACACTCAGAATCTTAAGTTAGTCTGTTTACAGTGGGTTTACAGCGGGAGCACTAAGGAAGTAAGCGAATACCGTGTCAGGACTTCCGTAGTTGAGCGACAAAAGCCAGTAAACCGGGCGATAAATGACGGTCCTTGAGTGACACCACGAAAACCGGGTAGGGGATGTTCATCGTCGGGCTTGGGCAGGCATGGAACGGTCGGCGGCCCTCAGAATCCAGCATCCCTTTAGGTTGAAAGGTGATTCCCAGGCCGGTTTCCACGAACCGCTTAGCGGTGTCGTTGCAGTCCACTTCCCAGACGCGGCTGGCTTTAGCCTGATTTTTTAGCAGGAACTCATCCACCATGTTCCTTAGCAGTGTACCTCTGCCGTTGATGATTAAGCATTCCTGCTCAATGTCGGCGGGCTGCAAGTCAGTCCGCCCCACCCAAGGATGGTCTGCACCAACCACCACGGTCAGTTCCTCAGCTGTGAATGGTTCCGCATGCAGTCCCGGCGGCACCTCACCGCCCCAGAAGGCAAGATCCACCGCGCCTTGCTTCACTTGTTTTTCCACCTCGTCTGCTTGACGGAGCCGGATATCAAGTTCAATGCTTGGGTGTTTGGCCTGAAAGGATGAGACAATCCGGGGCAAGAGGTGTCCGGTGACACTAATCTCCGCCGCCACCGCAATCTTCCCCCGCTCCAGGCTGCGAAACTGCCCCAGTATCTGCTCCGCCTCACCAAGCGTATCCAGTACCCGCGCCACATATTCGTACAGGCACCGCCCGGCGTCGGTCAGTTCGAGGCTTCGCCCCCGCCTCACGAACAACTTGAGGCCGGCGGCATCTTCGAGTGCGGCAATTCTCCTTGATACTGCGGGCTGACTCAAGGCCAGTTGGTCTCCGGCCCGGGTAAAACTCAAGTTACGGGCTACGGTGTAAAAGGCCTTGAGTTGCTCCATATCAAGATCCACAATAACCACTCCGTTATTACCACCGTGCATTAGTCAAATGCAAAATATACATTGGAATTATAACAGATTCTGTGCTAATTTGTGAACACGAGGTGTTTGAATTTGTATTGGCGGCTTACTTCCTATTCACCGGGATCCGGTTGAGCGTGCAAAATGGGTCCGGCGGACCTGACACGCCTTCTCGCGGCTTTGCCCCCGGTCAACGATCCCCGGGTTCTGGTCGGGCGTCTCGACGACGCCGCCGTTTATCGCCTTTCCGACGACCTGGCGATTGTCCAGACGGTGGACTTCATCACCCCGGTAGTCGACGACCCGTTCACTTTTGGACAAATCGCCACCGCCAATGCGCTTAGTGATGTTTACGCCATGGGTGCTAAACCCGTTATTGCCTTGAACTTGGTGGGCTTTCCCGGTCCACCGTTGCCGTTGTCCCTGATGGAAGACATTCTGCGCGGGGGGGCGGCAAAGGCCGGGGAGGCGGGGGTTTCCATCATCGGCGGTCACTCAGTTACGGACCACGCCATCAAGTTCGGGATGGCCGTCTCCGGCTTGGTTCATCCGGATCAGGTCATTCCACGGAGCGGGGCCCGGGCCGGCGATATCCTGTTGCTCACAAAGCCTCTGGGGACGGGGATCATCACGACCGCTATGAAA
>JACUUW010000091.1 GCA_014859075.1 Desulforudis sp. | reverse complement strand
TCATTCAAGCGCCATGCGGGAGTAAAAGATGCTGGACGTCTGCTGCCCGGGCACGGCGGCGTACTGGACCGTTTTGACAGTTTGCTTTTAACCGCTCCGATTGCTTACTATTATATATACTGGTTGATGTAAGATTCGGGGAGGGGGGATACCGGTGGTGCCTTCGGAAAGCGTCCGCAGGCTGACCTGGACCGCAGGCGCTTTGTTGCTGGTGACCTTGAACTTGATCGTTTTGGGTTATGCGGCCGGATACCTGTTGCCCATCCTGTTCCCTTTCCTGGTGGCCCTGGTCTTGAGTCTGTTGATCGATCCGGTGGTCAGCTTTCTGCAAACACGGCTCCGGTTCCCACGTCCGTTGGCGGTTATCGGCGTCATCCTGGTAATCCTAGGTGCCGTTGGCTATCTGTTGACCATCGCCGTGCTGCGGTTGCTGGCGGAACTGGTACAATTATCATCATTACTGCCGTACCACATCGCAAACTTCCGGCGCACCTTTGAGGGTTTAATTGAGGAAGCCGTTGCGGTTTACGGCAAATTGCCGCCCGGAGCGGTCAGCTACCTGGACGACTTGCTGGTTTCGCTGGTCAAAAGCCTGGAGGGATTTCTGAGGACGGCCATCGATACCGCTTTCGGGTTGCTTTCCATCGTTCCCATCATGATCATCATCATCATGGTCACTTTTGTGGCAACCTATTTTATCAGCCGGGATTGGGAAAAACTGTCCGAGGCTTGGGTTCGGTTGATTCCCGCGCCCTGGGGCGCAAGCAGCCTGCACGTCCTAAACCAGGGATTCGGAGCGTTTATCCGGTTTCTCCGGGCACAGCTCGTGTTGATCAGCATCACCATGGCCATAACAATCACCGGTCTTTCGCTCATCGGCTCCCCGTACGCGGTGACGATCGGCATTATCACCGGCATTTTCGATCTCTTGCCGATACTGGGTCCGACCACCATCTTCGTGCCCTGGATAATATGGTGCGTGCTGACCGGGTCCTATTCCCTGGCCCTCAAACTGTCCATTCTGTACGCGGTACTGTTTGTGATCCGGGCCTCTTTGGAGGCCAAGGTGATCTCAATGAACATGGGACTGCATCCCCTGGCCGTGTTGGCGGCGATGTACATCGGACTAAAGGTTATGGGCATACTTGGAGTAGTCCTCGGCCCCATTTTACTCATCATTGTCCAGGGTGGAATCAAGGCAGGAATCGAAGCCCGGGGGGTGAATAGTCTACCCTGAGCGGGGGGGTAATCATGCCGAAAAGAGTCGCTATTCTAGGCAGTACCGGGTCTATTGGACGCCAGGCCCTGGAGGTGTTCCGGGCACACCCGGAGAGATTGAGGGTGGTGGGGCTCTCGGCCGGGCGGAACTGGGAGTTGCTGGCGCAACAGGCGGCCGAGTTCGGCCCGGAGGTCGTGTCCGTAGACGCCGAAGCGGATGCCCAACGGGTCAGGATGCGGCTGGGGGACCGGTTGGAGGTGCACGCCGGCGAGGCCGGGTTGAAGGCCGTAGCCCTTTGGCCCACGGCCGACATTGTGCTGGTGGCGGTGACCGGAACGGCGGGTCTGGTGCCCACCGTCGAGGCCATCCAACTAGGCAAGGACGTGGCCCTGGCGAACAAGGAAACGCTGGTGGTGGCCGGTGAACTGGTTACCGAACTGGCGACCGGCATGGGTGTTCAACTGCTGCCGGTGGACAGCGAGCACTCGGCGATCTGGCAGTGCGTCGCCCACCGGCGCACCGAGGTGACCGGGATTATTCTCACCGCCTCCGGGGGGCCGTTTCGCCGTCTCTCCCGTGAGGAAATGGAGCAGGTGACCCCCGAATCGGCGCTACGGCACCCAACCTGGAAAATGGGGCCCAAAATCACTGTCGATTCGGCCACCCTGATGAACAAGGGCCTGGAGGTGATCGAGGCCCGGTGGCTGTTCGATGTGGACTATGACAACATCGAGGTGACGGTTCATCCCCAAAGCATCATTCACGGGATGGCCAGGCTCCGGGACGGGCAGGTGTTGGCCTGCCTGGGCAGCACTGACATGCGGTTGCCGATTCAATATGCGTTGAGCTATCCGCAGCGGTGGGAAGCGGCACTACCACCGGTTGATTTTCATAAACTGGAAAAACTCACTTTTGAAGCGCCCGACTTAGAGCGCTTCCCCAGCCTTGACCTTGCTTACCAGGCGGGCAGGGCGGGCGGAACCATGCCCTGCGTATTGAACGCCGCGAACGAGGTGGCGGTGGCGGCTTTTCTCCAGGGTCGGTTGGTGTTTACGGACATTCCGCGCGTAGTCGCCGGTGTCATGAAACAGCATAAGACCAAGAACCGCCCCGGTCTTGCGGAAATCCTGGACGTGGACCGGTGGGCGCGTGAAGCGGCCGCGGCCGTAATGGAAAGGGTGGGTTGATGATTACGATTTTCGCCGTAATCGTTGTATTCGGTTTACTGATCTTTATTCACGAACTCGGACATTTCCTGGTGGCGAAACGGGCCGGGATTCTGGTTTATGAGTTTGCTCTGGGGTTTGGACCGCGGCTGACCGGGTTCCGGCGGGGAGAAACCGACTATACGCTGCGTGCCGTACCACTGGGCGGTTTTGTCCGTTTTGCGGGGATGGATCCCCGGGAGGAAGAGGTGCCGCCGGAACGGGACTACAAGTATAAACCGGTTTGGCAGCGGATGGCGGTAATCAGCGCGGGCCCCATCGCCAATTTCCTGTTGGCCATTGTGCTTTTAGCCGGAGTGTTTATGGCGCAGGGTATGCCGATGCCCACCACGGTGGTGGATGAGGTGTTGCCCGGCAGCCCGGCGACGGAGGCCGGTTTCCGACAGGGAGATCGGATTATCGCCGTCGACGGTCGCGAGGTGAACGCCTGGGATGAACTGGTTTCTTTGATCAGCGCCCGTCCTGGGGAACAACTGGTCCTCACGGTCGAGCGTGAGGGTTCGGTTCTGGACATCCCGGTGATTCCGAAGGAGGAAGCCGGGGTGGGCCGGATCGGAATCAGGCCGGAACCACGGGTGATGTCGGTGGGGCCGTTGACCGCCCTGGCCGGCGGCTGGGACTATACGGTGCAGTTGACCGGGATGATCATCGCCTTTCTCGGGCAGATGATCACCGGACAGGCGCCGGCGGACGTGGGCGGGCCGGTCAGAATCGTGGCTGAGATCGGCAGTGCGGCCCAGTTGGGCGTGATTCCCCTCTTGCACCTGGCTGCTTTTCTCAGCATTAACGTCGGGTTCTTCAATTTGTTGCCCATCCCGGCGCTTGACGGCAGCCGGCTGTTGTTCCTGACCTGGGAAGGGGTCACCCGGCGCCCGCTCAACCCGGAGAGAGAGGGTACGTTCCACCTGGTCGGCTTCGCTCTGCTGCTGCTGTTGATTATGGTGATCACTTACAGGGATATCGCCCAGCTGGCAATGTAACGTCGTCGGCCCCCGTTAAGTTAAGGGTCAGACCCCTAACTTAAAGCGGATCGGTAACCGTTTGCGATGATCAAAGTGTTAAGTTAGGGGCCTGACCCTTAACTTAAAAGGGCACCCCGCTCAGGGGGGCGGACAGGCTGGAAACATTACCGACGACCGATGACTGAATTGGAGGATGAAGTTTGGAGATTCGGCGCAGAAACAGCCGCGCCTTACGGCTTGGGAACGTTCAAGTCGGTGGCGGGGCTCCCGTTTCGGTCCAGTCCATGACCAATACCGACACGCGCGACGTGGCCGCGACCGTGGCCCAGATCCGGGAACTGGTCGAGGTCGGCGGGGAGATTATCCGGGTGGCCGTTCCAGACCAGGAGGCGGCCCTGGCTTTGCGGCGTATTCGGGCCGAGGTGCCGGAGGCGGCGCTGGTTGCCGATATCCACTTCGATCACCGTCTGGCCCTGGCCGCGATTAAGGCCGGAGTGGACGGACTACGCCTGAATCCCGGCAATATCGGCGGCCGTAAAAAGGTCACCGAGGTGGTACGGGCGGCTCTCGAGCGTGAAATTGCGATCCGAATCGGGGTCAACGCCGGCTCACTGGACCGTAGAGTCCTGGAGCGGTTCGGCGGGGTGACCGCCGAGGCCATGGTGGTCAGCGTGCTTCAACACGTGGTGATTCTTGAGGACTTGGGGTTCAGTGCAATGAAGATTTCTCTTAAAGCCAGCGACGTGCCCCTGACGGTGGCCGCCTACCGGTTGCTGGCCGATCAGGTTGATTATCCCCTCCACGTCGGGATCACTGAGGCCGGCACCATGCGTGGGGGGCTGGTAAAATCGGCCGTCGGTATCGGAATCCTGCTGGCGGAAGGGATCGGAGATACCATCCGCGTGTCGTTGACCGCGCCGCCCAGGTATGAAGTCTGGGCCGGTTTCGAGATCCTCAAGGCCTTGGGACTGCGGCACCGGGGTGTCGAGCTGATTTCCTGCCCGACCTGCGGCCGAACCGAGATTGACGTGTTGCGGATTGCAGCCGAGGTCGAGGAACGGTTGCAGGGAATCACCCGCCCGCTCAAAGTTGCGGTGATGGGCTGCGTGGTGAACGGTCCCGGAGAGGCCCGGGAAGCCGATGTGGGGATTGCGGGCGGGAAGGGGGTTGGGCTTCTGTTTCGGAAGGGAGAACCGGTGCGGACGGTACCGGAGTCCGAACTGGTCGATGCCCTGATGGAAGAAATAGAGAGATTGATGAACGTCGAGGAGGACCTGTGATGCGCGCTACCGAGTACCTGATACCCACTTTGCGCGAAATCCCGGCAGAAGCGGAAGTGGTCAGCCACCGCCTACTCATGAAAGCCGGTTTCATCCGGAAGGCCGCCTCGGGCATCTACACGTTACTTCCCCTGGGTCACCGGGTATTGCTGAAGATCACGCGGATCATCAGGGAAGAGATGGATTGCCAGGGGGGACAGGAGATTCTGCTGCCGATCATTCAACCGGCCGAGTTGTGGCTGGAATCCGGGCGCTGGGAAGTTTACGGACCGGAGCTCTTTCGGCTGAAGGACCGGCACGGCCGTGATTTTTGCCTTGGTCCCACCCATGAGGAAATTATCACCGAACTGGTACGGGGCGACGTGCGGTCTTACAAACAACTGCCTCAACTTCTGTACCAGATTCAGAACAAATACCGGGACGAGCGGCGTCCCCGTTTTGGTCTGTTACGGGGACGGGAATTCGTCATGAAAGACCTCTATTCGTTTGACCGGGACGAGGACGGTCTGGAGACCAGCTACCAGAAGATGATCGTGGCTTACAACAGGGTCTTCAGCCGTTGTGGCGTAGAGTTCCGCCTGGTGGAGGCCGACTCCGGACCGATCGGAGGGAACGTCAGCCACGAGTTCATGGTGCTGGCCGGGTCCGGAGAGGCCCTGATTCTTTACTGCCCGAACGGAGACTGTGGTTACGCCGCCAACGTGGAAAAGGCCGAAAGCCGGGTGGTGGAACCGGAGAACAAGGATGAGTCCCGGGCGCTTGAGCTTGTAAAAACACCGGACAAGCGTACGGTGGAGGACGTTACCGCCTTCTTGGGAGTTGGTCCGGAGAGGATAGTCAAGACTCTGTTGTACGAAACCGAGCGAGGGCTGTATGCGGCGCTTATCCGGGGGGACCGGGAACTAAACGAAGTGAAACTGCAAAATCTGATCGGAGCGGTGCACCTGGAGATGGCCGGGCCGGAAACGGTGGAGCGGGTCACCGGCGCTCCGGTCGGGTTCACCGGTCCGGTCGGTCTGGAGGGCGTGGACCTCGTGGTTGACGAGGAAGTGGCTTTTATGGTTAACTGTATTACTGGAGCCAACCGGGCCGATGCTCATTACCAATACGTCAACCCTGGACGGGACTTCCCTATCGAACGGGTGGCCGACGTGCGTCTGGTACGGGAGGGTGATCCGTGTCCGCACTGCAACCGGCCTCTGGTGGCGGCACGCGGGATCGAGGTGGGCCAGGTGTTTAAACTGGGCACCAAGTATTCCGAGGCGATGGGGCTGACCTACCTGGACGAACAGGGACAGGAACGCTTGGTGGTTATGGGCTGTTACGGTATCGGGGTGACCCGCACCATGGCGGCGGCCGTGGAGCAGAATCATGACGAACAGGGAATCATCTGGCCGGCGGCGCTGGCGCCGTTTACGGTGGTCGTGGTGCCGGTGAACGTCCGGGACGAGATTCAGGCGGCCCTCGCCGAAACGGCTTACGCCACGCTCCGCGAGGGAGGATTGGACGTGCTCCTTGACGACCGGGCGGAGCGCCCCGGGGTGAAGTTCAAAGACGCCGACCTGGTGGGTTATCCCCTGCGGGTGACGGTGGGCAAGACGGCCGGTGACGGGCTGGTCGAACTGCGGGTACGGAGGACCGGAGAGACCCGCCTGGTTTCGGTGGGAGAACTGGTCGAGTCGGTCCGCGCGTTTTTGTAGAGACTAGGTTGAGGGAAGGAGAAAGGAAGCAGTGGGACGGTTGCCGCACTGCAAAAGGACAGTTGCTTTTTTTGTCCTGTTAGTTGTCGGGATAGCGTTGCTGAGTCCCGCAACGGGCGTCTTCGCCCAGGAACGGGTGGCGGACGAGGTCGTGACACTCAGGGTCGACGGTCCGATCGTGCCGGTGGTGGCGCAGTACCTGGACCGGGGGATCGGGGAAGCCGAGCGCCGAAGTGCGGTTTGTATCATTGAGTTGAATACGCCCGGCGGGCTCTACGACACCACCCAGATCATCGTTCAACGCATCTTAAACGCGAACGTCCCGGTCGTGGTCTACGTTTCCCCGGCCGGGGGCTGGGCTGGTTCGGCCGGTACGTTTATTACGATTTCAGCCCACGTGGCGGTAATGGCGCCCGGAAGCCGAATCGGCGCGGCCCACCCGGTCGCCGGCGGCGGGGAAGAAATGACCGGGGTTCACGAAGAAAAGATTACGCAGGACGCCGCCGCCTGGGTGCGCAGCATTGCTGAAATGCGGGGCCGGAACGTGGAGAAGGCCGAGTTGGCGGTGACCGAAAGCCGGTCCTATACCGACAACCAGGCCCTGGAGTACAACTTGATCGACTTCCGGGCGCAGAACACGACCGAACTGTTGGCCATCCTGGACGGGATGACGGTCGCGTTAAACAGCGGGGAAGAGGTCCGGCTCTCCCTGGCCGACGCGTCACCCCATTTGGAAGAAATGAGCAGAGTGGAGGGCATCCTCCACGCCCTGAGCAACCCGAATATCGCCTACATCTTGCTGTCCATCGGGATGCTCGGGCTGTTGATGGAGTTCTACAACCCAGGATCCATTTTCCCGGGAGTGGCCGGGGGGCTGGCGCTGATTGTCGCCCTGTATTCCCTGGGTACCCTCGACGCCCATTGGGGAGGGGTGTTGTTGATCATCCTGGGGTTCGCCCTGTTTGCGTTTGAATTGTTTGTGACCAGTTTCGGCCTGCTTACCGCCGGGGGCCTTATTGCCATCGTCCTCGGCTCCCTGATGCTGTTCTCCGGCAGCCCGGCGGGGATTGGGGTGAATTTCGGAGTGATCGCCGGGATGGTCGTAGGCATCGCGGTGTTCGTGATCGTCGCGGTGCAAA
>JACUUW010000090.1 GCA_014859075.1 Desulforudis sp. | reverse complement strand
CATCGGCGATATTAAATACCGGCCAGAAACCCAAGTCTAGGAAATCCACTACCCTTCCGTGCCGTAGACGGTCGATCAGATTCCCGAGCGCCCCCCCGAGCAAGAATCCGGCCGGCCAGATGTATCTGGCCTTGATCATCCAGGGCAATGCTCCCAAAAGAAGAACTACCGCAACCAGGCTGGCCAATAACAAAACAGGCTGATAGTTACCCAGGATACCAAAAGCAGCCCCGGGATTAAGAACATAGGTGAAACGCAAGTATGGTTCGAATACCTCCACAATCTGACCGGGATCCAGCCACCGCTGGACCAACAGTTTGGTACCCTGATCCAGCCCGAACGCAGCCAGCACAATCGCCCAGAACTTAAACAATACCAATCCCCCCTGCCTAACTATCATACTATCTTACCATCTTTCAATTCCCTTTGCTCACTATTCCAGGACATGTTATAATATTGATTGCTTTATAGTTCCCGGCTGCACTACGGGGGTGAATGGGTCCTGGTGGGCCTCCTGGTCTTCAAAACCAGTCGCGGGGTGAGAAACCCTGGGTGGGTTCGATTCCCACGCACTCCCGCCAAATCATCCCCAGTGCACCCTTGAAACCAAGATCCGCGGGTTTTATTATCTCACAGCATATCCCACTTTGTCACGAAAGTGTCACAGACTGACAGCCAAGCAGCCCTGGACTTTCCCCATCACCATGCGCAAGGCCCGCGTTCTTCCCGCGGGCCTTATCTTTTCAAGGGCGGGTTCATCTGGATGGGCAAAACAGGCCCTTCTTCATCAACTCCTTCCGGGGTACGTCCCGGTATTCCACCTTCCCGTCGGCGTAGACGATCATGAGTTCCACCGTGTCATCGCAAAGCAGTCGCCCGTAGACGGCGGCACTCAGAAGAAACGGAAACAGGACGGAGTGGCAGTTGGTGATCTCGATCCACTCGTCCCCCACGGTCACATCCCTCCGATTTGGGGCGGCCCCCCGGGCCTGTACCTCAAGTCTCCATAATGATAGGCAAGATCATCGGGCGGCGCCCGGTTCGCTCATAAAGGAATTTGCCGAGCGCATCGCGCACATCCGATTTAATACTGGTCCAATCGCAGAGTCCGCGTTCAATACACCCGTCCACGGTCTGGCGCACGCGCGTCCTGGCTTCTTCCATCAGCGCCTCGGACTCACGCACATACACAAAGCCCCGCGACACGATATCCGGCCCGGCCACCACCTGCTTCGACTCCGGGTCAATAGTGACTACGACGATCAGAATCCCGTCCTGGCCCAGTTGTTTACGGTCCCGCAAAACAATATTCCCGACGTCGCCGATTCCGAGACCGTCCACCAGTATCCTTCCGGAAGCGACACGGCCGTGAATCCGGCCCTTCTTCCGGGTGAATTCCAGCACCTGCCCGTTCTCGGCAACAAAGATATTCTCTGGTTCCACCCCCATCCGGCGCGCCAATTCGGCGTGTTTCACAAGCATCCTGTACTCCCCGTGAACGGGCACGAAGAACTTGGGACGTACCAGGTGTAGCATCAGTTTCAGTTCCTCGGCGCTGGGATGTCCGGAAACGTGAATTCCCGAGACCGCGCCGTGAACCACAGTCGCCCCGCTCTTGTACAGGTGGTTGATGATCCGCGCCACCAGTTTCTCGTTCCCCGGAATCGGGGTGGCGGAGATAATGATGGTATCACCCGGCATAATCTCAACCTGCCGGTGATCGCCAAGGGCCATCCGCGTAAGCGCCGACATCGGCTCCCCCTGACTGCCGGTGGTCAGAATCACCACTTGGCTGCGCGGCAGGCGGTTGGCTTCATCCAGATTGACCAGGGTTCCGGGTGGGATATCCAGGTAGCCCAATTCGTAAGCGATGTTGATCACGTTGATCATACTTCTGCCGGACACCGCCACCTTGCGCTGGTGCTTGTACGCCGCGTTGATAGCCTGCTGCAGCCGGTGTACGTTGGAAGCAAAAGTGGCCACGAGAATCCGCTCTTTACAGTTTCCAAACACCTCGTCGAAGGTGGTGCCCACCATCCGCTCCGAAACGGTGTAACCCGGCCTCTCAACGTTTGTGCTGTCGGAAAGCATCACCAGCACCCCTTGCTCACCCAGTTGCGCAAAACGGTGCAGGTCGATCACTTCCCCGTCCACCGGGGTGTAGTCAATCTTGAAGTCTCCGGTGTGCAGCACGACTCCAAGCGGGGTGTGCAACGCGATGCCGACCGCGTCGGGAACGCTGTGCGAAACCCGAATGAACTCAGCGGAGAAACAGCCGATGTTCACGGTTTCCCGGGGATTGATCGGAATCATCTTGATCTCGTAGTCAAAAACGTGTTCTTTTAGTTTCGCCTCCAACAGACCAAGTGTCAATTTGGTACCGAAAACGGGTACGTTTAGCTGCTTGAGGACATAGGGCAGCGCACCGATATGGTCCTCGTGACCATGCGTGAGCACAATACCCCGCACCTGTTCCTTGTTCTCCAGAAGGAACTGGATGTCAGGGATCACAATGTCGATCCCCAGCATTTCCTCTTCTGGAAATGCCAGACCGCAGTCGATAACCAAAATGTCACGGCCGCACCGTACAACCATGATGTTTTTCCCGATCTCGCCCAGGCCCCCAAGAGGAATGATTTGCAGCTTGGTCTCCTGAGCCAAACGTTCACCTCCCTGCTGAGACCACTTTGACAATTTCTTGTTCATCTAGAGCAGTTGGGCATCCTGGAGCAGACCACGGAGTTTTTCTCTTTCCCCGCCGTCAAGGTCGACCAACGGCGGCCGGGGTCCACCAACCGCCAAGCCCGTCAGTCCCAAAGCCGCTTTTACCGGTACCGGGTTCGTGGTTATGAACAGGCCCTTGATCAACGGGAACAGGCTCCGGTGCTGTTTCCCGGCCAGGGTGATATTACCGGACGTAAAGGCGTTGATCATCTCCTGAATCCGGCCGCCGACGAGGTGACCGGCCACACTGACCACCCCCTTGCCTCCGATGGCCATCAGCGGCAGAGTGAGCGAGTCGTCACCACTGTAGATGCTGAAATTCTCTGGCAATGTCCGCCGCAACTCCGTGGCCTGGTCCATGTTCCCGCTGGCTTCCTTGAGGGCAACTATATTCTCGATTTCCGCCAGCCTGACCACAGTCTGGGGCAGCATGTTCACCGCAGTGCGTCCCGGGATGTTGTACAGCATCACCGGCAGGTTGGTACTCTCGGCAACGGCCCGAAAATGCTGATACAGCCCTTCCTGAGAGGGCTTGTTGTAGTAGGGACAGACCAGCATCACCGCGTCGACCCCAAGCTTTTCCGCCGCCTTGGTCAGCTCGATACTGTCCGCGGTCGAGTAGCTTCCGGTTCCGGCGATGACGACCGCCTTACCTCCTACTTCGTCCACCACCGCCCGGAACAGCTCAAGCTTTTCGCTTTTGGCCAAAGTCGGCGATTCCCCGGTCGTCCCGGAAACCACGATGCCGTCGGATCCGGTTTCGACCAGATGACGGGCCAGCTTCCCGGCCATCGGCAGATTCAACGCCAAGTTCCTGTCAAAGGGGGTAACCATGGCGGTCAGCAGCCGCCCAAAATCCGAAGTCAAGATTTCACCTTCTTCTCGGCAATTTCTGTCCAGTCGCCTAGAGCAGGTTGTCAAGCACCAGCAGTTCGGCGATCTGGACGGCGTTGGTGGCCGCGCCCTTGCGGAGCTGGTCGGCGGCCACAAACAGGTTCAAGCCATTGTCCAACGTGTTGTCCCGGCGAATCCTGCCGACGAAAACCTCGTCCCGGTCAGTCACGTCGACCGGCATCGGGTAACGCTTGTTGGCCGGATCGTCCACCACCACCACTCCCGGAGCCTGGTTCAATATCTCCCGGGCTTCGGCCGGTGACAGAGGACGCTCGGTCTCCAGGTTGATCGACTCCGCGTGGCTGCGCACAACCGGAACCCGTACGGCGGTAGCGGTAATCCGCATCGACTCGTCGTGGAACATCTTCCGGCTCTCGTGCACCATCTTCCACTCTTCCTTCGTGTAATCCAGATCCTGAAACACGTCGATGTGCGGGATCAGGTTGAAGGCGATCTGGTGGACAAAAGCCCCCGGCGTAAACGGTTCCCCGTTCAGTACAGACCTGGTCTGGTCCAGGAGTTCGCGCATGCCCGCCGCTCCGGCTCCGGACGTCGCCTGGTAGGTGGAAACGACCACCCTCTTGACTCCGGCCGCATCCACCAGCGGTTTCAACGGCACGACCATGATGATGGTGGAACAGTTCGGGTTGGCGATGATGCCCTTGTGCCAACGAACATCCTCTGGATTCACCTCGGGCACCACCAACGGTATTTCTGGATCCAGCCGGAAGGCGCTCGAGTTATCAATGACGACCGCGCCCACCTTCCTGGCCGCATCCGCGTGTTCGGTACTGGCCGCGCCACCGGCAAACAGAGCAATGTTCATCCCCTCGAAGGACACGGCCCTGGTTTCCTCCACGGTTAGTTCTTCACCCTTGAACAGCACTTTTTTGCCGGCCGACCGTGCCGTCGCACACAGCCGGAGTCTCGCCACCGGAAACCCTCGCTGATCAAGCACCTTCAGTATCTCCTGTCCGACCACACCGGTAGCCCCGACCACACAAACGTTGTATCCCACCAAACACAAATACCTCCTTCTCCGTTAATAGGTCACAATGATCGGCTGCAGTTGACGTCCTTGCAACGCTTCCACAATGGTCGCCGCCAGCAAATCCATCTTGGCGATCAGCGAGTTGGGCTTGTTCCGCGGGCTGTCCTGGCCGAACGGCACGAAATAAACGTTCCGTGTGTTCAGCAAGCTGCCGAGATTCCGGGCGTTCAAACCCAAACCGTCGTTCGTGGAAATGGCGACCACCACCGGGCGTTGGTTCCGTAATTGGGCCTTCGCGGCCATGAGCACCGCCCCGTCGGTAATCCCGTTCGCCAGTTTGGCCATTGTGTTACCCGTGCAGGGAGCGACGACAACCACGTCCACCAGTTTCTGGGGGCCAATCGGCTCAACGTCCACAATACCCGTCATCACCGGTTTGCCGGTGATCCTGACCAGCCTTTCCATCCATTCCCGGGCTTTGCCGTAACGGGTGTCAACCGTGGCCGCCTCCCTGGTCATGATCGGGTACACTTCGCATCCACCCTTGACGAACTGCTCAATCTGCTGCACCACCGGTTCCAGGGTGCAAAACGACGCCGTCAACGCAAAGCCAATTTTAACGCCCGCCAGCTGCATTGGCAAGCACCCCCTCGTTTGCGAATGTACCTTCGGGGGAGCTGTCGTACAGCAGGCGCAAGACAGTATCGACGATGATCTGCCCGGCCGTCTTAGGCGCCACTTTGCCCGGCAGATTCGGGGCCAGTCCGGCATTGAGCCCAAGCGCCCGGGCCGCCTCAAAATCGGTGCCGCCCGGCGCCGAGGCCAAATCGATGATACAGGCCTCGGGATTCACCGATTCCAGGACCTTTCGGTCCAAAATCACGGCGGGAATCGTGTTGAATACCAAGTCTGCCCGCGCCAGACAGTCCGGCAATTGTGCCGGCCCGGCGATCCCCAGACCCATTTCATAGGCCCTGGCCAGACTGGCGGAGTTCCGGGCCACGACCGTGGTCTTCGCCCCCAGGGCGGTCAACGTGCGGGCCAGCGTCGTCGCCACATTGCCGAATCCAAGTACCACCGCGCGACAACCATGGATGGTGATGGGCATCCGCTCCATGGCCAGCTGTATGGCTCCTTCCGCCGTGGGAATGGAGTTGTAGACCGCAAATTCCTGGAACCGGACTAACTCAACAACCCGCAACCCAAGCTGGGCAGCCAAAGTCTGGAGATAAGAACCGGCCATAACGGTGTATATGGGGGTTTCCCTGTCAATGCTCTGCAGCAAGGCCTTACTGATCACCGGAGAATCGCCGGAAACCGTGTACAGGCGCCCGTTGTCATCAATACCGGGCAGCGGTATCACCAAAACGTCGATTTCCGTCAAGGCCTCCGCCGCGTCGCGGCAAACCGACACGTTAGGAGCACCACCGGCTACGGGTATGCGCAACGCCTTCACCTGGGCACCCCTGGCGCTGAACTCCTCGACTATGTGAATACTTCGAGCATCGCCGCCAAGCACACTGACCCTTAAACCTACCAGCGGCAGCATCTTCACACCTCCCCCTTGGTTGCTAGCCAATATATGACCAGCCCTTGAGAGTGGTGCTTGTCACAGCCGCCGGCTGCGGGTTTACTCGAAGATCAGGTTTTCCAGGCCCACGATCATTTCCTTTAAGCCGACAACCTGACGTATGGCCAATAGCACCCCGGGCATGAACGACTCCCGCGATATGGAATCGTGCCGGAGGCTTAGGGTTTGTCCCAATCCGCCGAAGATGACTTCCTGATGGGCAACAAGCCCCGGCAGTCGTACGCTGTGAATGCGGATACCGCCGTTGAAGCAGCCGCCCCTGACGCCGTCCAGCTTGGTCACAGAGTCCACCGCCGTCTGACGGTATTCCCCGCGGGCCTTGCTGATCTTCTCACCCGTTTTTAGAGCGGTGCCGGACGGCGCATCCACTTTTCCGTCGTGATGAAGTTCAATGATCTCCGCCGCCGGGAAAAACTTGGCCGCCATTTCGGCAAACCTCATCATCAGGACGGCCCCAACCGCAAAGTTGGGAGCAACTACTACCCCCACACCGGTCTTGGCACTTAATCGTCCCAGTTCGGCCAGGTCTTCCGCTTCCATACCCGTCGTTCCGATTACCGGCCGCACCCCCGCCCCGATCGCGGTGCGGGCGTTGCCGGCCACCGCAGTAGGAGACGTAAAATCAACCATGACGTCCGGTGCGGTTCCGGTCAACGTACCGCGCAGGTCGTCGCTCACCACAACCCCCAGCGGACTAATTCCCGCCACCACGCCGGCATCGCTGCCCAAACCATGGCGGTCAACAGCACCCACAAGCTCCAACCCGTCCTCCCTGGCTATGGCTCGCACGACCTCGCTTCCCATACGTCCGGCTGCACCGCAAACGGCTACCCGGATAATGACGTCCACCCGCCTTTCCGGAATCTTTCCGCTTTTTCCGAATTTACTTTCTATTATTATGGCATGTTCATCCTGTATGTCAAGGGAACGTACCGCCTGAAAAACGTAGTTCATCCCCGGCAGCGAACAAACCTTTCCCTAATTGTTAATTATGTCCACTTGCTTCACTGCTGGTCCTGTATCTCCCGAACCACAATCCGGTATTCATCCGGCTGGGCGTAAGGCATCCGGTACTCGGCGGACGGATACCCGCTCGTTTCGGTCAAGCGGTAGTACCGGCTCGGCCTGATGTATCTGAACCGCACCGGGTAAACCCGCACATTGTCCGCATTTCTTTCTTGCATGACGGCCCCCCTATGATCGGCGCCAGCCCTGGCGCAAAATGTTCACGTTGATCTGACCTTCGGGATGCTCCCGCTTTTCGACGACACCATGGAAGGTAAACGCATCCTGACCGGCCTCCGATTCGACCACCCTTCCTGAATTATGGCTGAAGCAGTTTTCTGGGTTCTATGTGG
>JACUUW010000089.1 GCA_014859075.1 Desulforudis sp. | reverse complement strand
GGAGAGTTCCAGCTTGCGGCGTCTGGCCCTTTCCACGGTGGAGGCGGTGACAAAGAACTTCCTTTCCGCTTCCGGCAAGACAACAGTACCGATGTCCCGCCCCTCCATAACAATACCGCCTGCGGCGGCCAGCTTGCGCTGCAAAAGAGTCAACTGCTGCCGTACAGACGGTACACGAGCGTAATAAGATACCTGGCGCGAAACATCGGGCTCCCGTATTGCCCGGGTGACGTCTTCCCCGTTGAGGTAAATCCGCAAACCGTCCAAGCCGGGTTTGAAGTCGAGGTCGGCGCTCCGGACCAGTTCCGCCAACCTGCTACCGCCGTTCTCCGGAGATACCCCGCTACGCATGCCCAAGAGGGTAATCCCCCTGTACATAGCCCCTGTATCGACATAAGTTAATCCCAGACTCGCCGCAACTCTTTTGGCTACCGTGCTTTTACCCGCCCCGGCAGGGCCGTCGATTGCAATTACGCCCCTCCTGATTGCGCTAGGCCTCCCTTGACACCGTCAGTCCCGTTGTACTTCGACAAACGAACACCATTTCCTTTTAAAATTCCAAAAAAGGCGGAAAAACGTTTATTCACAACTATTATTCTAGGCGCAGGGAATTTAATGCGCCGGTGAACGCGGGGAAGGAAACGCTGGTACAGGAGGCATCTTCAATGCAGGTCTCTCGTGCGGCCCCCAGGCCGGCGATCGCGGCCGCCATGGCGATTCGGTGGTCGCCGTGGCTGCGGCACGTGCCCCCCGCCAGCCGCCCGGTACCCCGGATGAGCAAACCGTCGGGGGTTTCGTGAATATCGGCTCCGAGTCTGTTCAGCTCCATGCGAATGGCAGACAGCCGGTCGGACTCCTTGACGCGCAGTTCGGTTGCGTCCCGAAACACTGTCTCACCCCTGGCGAAAACCGCGGCGACGGTCAGTATTGGAATCTCGTCGATCAGGCGGGGGATCAGGGGTCCGTCGATCACCGTGCCCTGCAGCATACTGCTCTGCACCCGGATGTCGGCTACCGGCTCTCCGCCGCTGTCCCGGAAATCCCTTACGGTGATGCGGGCGCCCATGCGGGACAGGGCGTCCAGCACTCCGGTACGGGTGGGGTTTACCCCCACCCCCCTGACCAAGAGGTCGCTGTCGGGCGTGATAAGCGCACCGACGATCAGAAAGGCGGCCGAGGAAATATCTCCGGGAACGGTAATCTCCCGTCCCTGGAGTTGCGGCGCCGGATCGACCCCCACCGTCCGCCCTTCGCGGGACAGGGAGGCCCCGAAGGCCGCAAGCATCCTCTCGGTATGGTCGCGTGTCGGTATCGGTTCGCTGATGATTGTGCGTTCGTCCGCGAAAAGCCCGGCGAGCAGGAGGGCCGATTTGAGTTGCGCCGAAGCCACCGGGAGTTGGTGGGATATCGCGCGCAACCGCCCGCCCGAAACGGCGATCGGGGCATAGTTGGCGCCGTCGCGCCCCATGCACACCGCCCCCATCTGCAACAACGGCTGGGTCACCCGGCCCATGGGGCGCCGGCGCAGGGAGGCGTCGCCCGTGACCACACTGAAAAACGGTTGCCCGGCCAGGATACCCAGCAGGAGGCGCATTGTCGTTCCGGAATTACCCGTGTCGAGTACGTCCTCCGGCTCCTGGAGGGCGAAAAGCCCGCGCCCGCGGATTCGCACGTTGTCATCCCGAGGACCGTCGATCTCCACCCCGAGTGCCTGGAAACAGCGTATGGTGGCCAGGCAGTCCTCCCCGGACAGGAAGTTCGTGGCCACGGTCTCGCCTTGCGCCAGGGCACCGAGCATCACGGCCCGGTGTGAGATCGATTTGTCGCCCGGAACCGAGATTTCACCGCGCAAACCCCGGGTCGGCGTGATTTTCAGGCGGGTCTGGTCGGACATATCAAGCCACCGTTTCAGTAAATAGATTGGTGCTCAGCGCTTGACCACCGGTATTCCCTCGAGGCTGAGAAGTGCGGCGGCGCGGTCACGTTCGTCTTCACGCGCAAAGGCCAATCGTACCGTACCGCCTTCGCCCTCCCGCACCCGTAGAATCTCAATGTCGGATATGTTTAAGCCGCCGGCCGCCAAGGTGGAAGCGACGGCCGCTATCGTCCCCGGGCGGTCTGAAATGGTAATCACCATCTCGTGTAAATCGTTCAGGAATCCCTTCATCCGGGCGGGAAGAAGCTCCCGGCTGTTTTTCGCCTCCTGGAGCCAGTCCCGGAGCCGCCCACCGTCGTCTTCATCAAGGATACGGGTGACCATATCCAGTTCGGTACGAAACCGGTCAAGCACCGCTCGCACCGTATCGCGGTTCGCCAAAAAGATATCGCGCCACATTTCCGGATTGCCGGCGGCTACCCTCGTGGTGTCGCGGTACCCGCCGGCCGCCAGGGAAAGGGCCGTCTCGGATCCGGGAATCCGGCGCACCGTATTCACCAGAGCGCATGCCAGCAGGTGCGGGAGGTGGCTGACGGCGCCCACGGCCCGGTCGTGCTCGCGCGGGTGCATTTCGATGACCCGGCAGCCCAGCTTCGACGCCAGGCCGCGCACCCGGTCCAGCGCGTAGGATTCGGTCCGCTCGGTGGGGGTGAGCACGTAATAGGCGCCTTCGAACAGGTAGCGGTCGGCCTCCTGGATGCCGGTCTGTTCCGAGCCGGCCATGGGATGCCCCCCTACGAAGTAGACCCCCGGAGGGGTGATTTCTTCCGCAGCGGCGACGATGGCGGCCTTGCAACTGCCAACGTCGGTGACCACGGTCCCCGGCGCCACTTGCGGCAAAACTTCGCGCAGCACCGGGACCACGCTGCCGACGGGGACGGCCACGATCACCAGGTCGGCCCCCGCCAGACCGGCCGCCAAGTCGGTGACATAACAGTCCAGGGCGCCGCGTTCAACCGCCCGGGCCAATTTGGCCTCGTCACGACCGACGCCCACCACGGTGCCGGCCAAGCCCCGGGCGCGCAGCCCCATCCCGATGGACCCGCCGATCAGGCCGACGCCGATGATGGTGGCCCGTTCAATCAACGCGTATCTCCCCCGAGGATCTAGAGTTTTCTCCCTACCGCCTGGGCGACCGCGGCCATGCGCACCATCGTCTTGCCGAACTTTTTCGGCGTCAGGGACTGGGCCCCGTCGCACAGAGCCTCCAACGGGTTGGAATGCACCTCCAACATCACACCGTCCGCCCCCGCCGCCACCGCGGCGAGCGCCATGGGCGGCACAAAGCGGAATTTGCCGATCCCGTGGCTCGGGTCGACGATCACCGGGAGATGTGAGAGATGCTTCACAATCGGGACGGACGACAGGTCCAGGGTATTGCGGGTGAATGTTTCAAAGCTCCGGATCCCCCGCTCGCAGAGAATCACGTCCGGGTTTCCTTCGTTCAGGATGTATTCGGCGGCCATCAGCCACTCCTCGATGGTGGCCGAAAGGCCACGCTTCAAGAGCACCGGCTTGTTGTACCGGCCCACTTCCCGCAAGAGGTAGAAGTTCTGCATATTGCGGGTGCCGATCTGGATGATGTCCGCGTACTCGGCCACCAGGGGCAGCGTCCGCGGGTCCATGACCTCGGTCACGATCAGGAGCCCGAACTTCTCCCTGGTCTCGGCCAACAGTTGAAGGCCCTTCTCGGCCAGGCCCTGGAAGGCATACGGTGAGGTCCGGGGTTTGTAGGCGCCGCCCCGCATGATCCGGGCGCCGGTCTCCTTGATCCTCCCCGCGATTTCGAACAGCTGCTCCTTGCTTTCCACCGCACAGGGCCCAGCCATGACCTGCACGGTTTCCCCCCCGATTTCAACGTCACCGATGGTGACGATCGTGCCTTGTTCCTTCATCACCCTGCTGGCCAGTTTGTACGGCTGCATAATCGGGATAACGTTCTCGACCCCCGGCAACAGCTCGATTCCGGCATCACCCAGGCTGGTTTCGTCCCCGATGGCCCCGATTATTGTGCGCTCGATCCCGCGGGAAAGGTGGGCCCGGTAGCCCGCGGATTCCAGTCTGTTCACAACGTTCTCAATCTGTTCGTCGGTCGCGTTATGATTCATCACGATGACCATCCTTTACTCATCCTCCCTCAGGGTGGCTTCCAAAGCCCGCAAGAACTTCCGGTTCTGGTCCCGGGTGCCGATGGTCACCCGGAGGCGGGTGCCGTAACCAAAACCGCCCCGGATGATTACGCCCCGGCGCAATAGACTCTGAAACACCCGTTGCTCGTCCCGGCCGGCGTCAAACAGGATAAAATTAGCTTCCGTCGGCACGTAGTCCAACCCCATTTGGGCCAGTTCCCGGTAGAGGTACTGTTTTTCGACATCGTTCAACGCACGCAATCCCGCGACGTGGTCCTGATCCGCCAACGCGGCCAGGGCCGCCTCCTGGGCCATGCTGTTCACGTTGAAGGGCTCTCTGACCCTTTCCAGGCAGTCGACGATTTCAGGCCGGGCGAAGGCATACCCGATGCGCAGGCCGGCCAGCCCGTATATTTTCGAAAAGGTGCGCAGGACGACCACGTTTGGATACGCCTTGACGTATTCCAGACCGTCCGGGTAGTTGTTGTCCTCGACGTATTCGAAGTACGCCTCGTCCAGCACCACCAGGCAGTGCCCAGGCACGGCGGCCAGAAAACGGTCCACCGCGTCTTTTGTCACCAAGGTGCCCGTTGGGTTGTTCGGATTGCAGATGTAAATAAGCTTGGTCCGCGGGTTGATTTGTGCGGCCATGGCCTCCAGGTCGAGGGTGTCGTTTTTCAGCGGCACCTCCCGCGGCACCGCATCCATCATGCGGGCCAGCGGTTGGTAGCGCGGAAAGCTGGGGACCGGCATAACGGCCTCGTCCCCCGGCTCGAGAAAGGCGAGCGAAAGCTGTTGCACGATTTCGTTGGAGCCGTTGCCGAGGTGAATATACCCGGGTTCGACCCCGAAAAACCCGGCGAGCGCTTGGCGCAGACGGTAACCGCTCCCGTCGGGATAATAATGCACTTCGTTAAGGACGTCGTGCAGCGCCGCGATTGCGGATGGTGACGGGCCGACCGCGTTCTCGTTCGAGGCCAGCTTTACGACTTCGGTGAGGCCCAACTCCCGCTGCACCTCATCGATGGGTTTGCCGGGCCGGTAAACGGCCAGGTCCAGAACGTTCTTGCGCGCGAGTTCAGACAACCGACTCCCTCCTTAATGGGACCGTCTTGCACCAGAGAGCATTCGGTTTCACGAAATCCCTCGAGTTAGTGCTTAAAATGTTATCACTACCCCTAAAACCGTGCAACATCATTTTTCCGCAAGCGCCCGCTTCAGGGATTGGACCAGTTCCTGCGCCGCGGCCACCGCTTGGTTCACACCCGCCTCCGTAATCCGTTTGACAAACGCGCTGCCCACGATGAGCGCATCCGCCCGGGGCGCAAGATTTCGCGCCTGCCCCGGTTCGGCGATCCCGAAACCGATGGCCGCCGGCAAGTCGGTGTGGGCGCGCACCGTGTCGAGCATCGTTGTCAACTGGTCGGAGTACCTGCCGCCGCTGCCGGTTACCCCGGTCAGCGATACGCAGTACACAAAACCTCTGGCTCTCTCGGCGATGAAGGCGATGCGGCGTGCGCCGGAGGTCGGCGCCACCAGCGGTATGAGCGCCACGCCGAGGGTGTCGCTCAACGCCAGAATGTCCCCGGCTTCTTCGACCGGCAGGTCCGGAATGATCAGGCCGTCGATCCCGACCCCGGCTGCTTTGGCGATGAGTGTCTCCGGACCGTAGCTCAGGATCGGGTTGTAGTAGCTCATCAACACCAGCGGGATTGCGGTGCGTTTCCGGAGCCGCGCCACCAACTCCAGAATCCGGGCCAGGTTGGTGCCACGGGTGAGCGCAATCTGGGAAGCATGCTGAATCACCGGGCCGTCGGCGAGAGGGTCCGAGAACGGCACGCCCAATTCGATAAGGTCGGCCCCGCTCTCGGCCATGCCCAGCACCAGGCGTTCCGTGGTTTCCAGGTCGGGATAGCCGGCGGTGACGAAGGGGATCAAACCCTTTTCACCGCGCTCCCGGAGCCCGCCGAAAGCGAGTGCGATCCGGTCCGTGCTCATTGCCGCACCTCCCGCGCCACCGTCTCCACGTCCTTGTCGCCGCGCCCGGAGAGATTCACGACGATGGTGGAACTGGAGGGCATGCTTCCCGCCGTCCGCACCGCGACGGCGACGGCGTGGGCGCTTTCCAGGGCGGGCAGAATTCCCTCGGTGCGGGCGAGCAGCATAAAGGCGTCCAGGGCGTCCGCGTCGTCGGCGGTGGTAAAAAGGACCCGGCCTGTGTCCTTCAGGTGGCTGAGTTCGGGCCCGACGCCGGGGTAGTCCAGCCCGGCCGAAATGGAATGCACCGGCACCACCTGGCCGTCATCGTCCTGGAGCAGGTAGCTGAGTGAACCGTGCAGTACCCCCGGCCGCCCCTTGGAAAGGGTGGCCGCATGGCGGCCCGTATCCAGGCCGAGACCCCCGGCCTCCACCCCGACCAACCGAACGTCACGGTCGGCGAGAAACCCGGAGTAGATGCCCATGGCGTTACTGCCCCCGCCGACACAGGCCACCACGCAGTCCGGCGGGCGTCCGGTTGCTTCGACTACCTGCCGGCGCGTCTCCCGGCCGATGACCGACTGGAAGTCCCGAACGATCTGTGGGTAAGGGTGTGGTCCGGCCACCGAACCGATCAGATAATAGGTCTGCTCCACGTTGGTCACCCAGTAGCGGATGGCTTCATTCATGGCGTCCTTCAGCGTCTTGCTCCCCGCTTCCACTTCCACCACCTCGGTACCCAACAGCCTCATCCGGAACACGTTCTGCGCCTGGCGCCGAATGTCCTCGGCACCCATGAAAACGGTACAGTCGAAGCCAAGCAGCGCGGCGACGGTGGCGGTGGCCACCCCGTGCTGGCCGGCACCCGTTTCGGCGATCAGCCGGCGCTTCCCCATCCTCCGGGCCAGGAGCCCCTGCCCCAAGGTGTTGTTGATCTTATGGGCGCCGGTATGGTTCAGATCTTCCCGCTTCAAGAAAATCCGGGCGCCCCCCGCGTGGCGGGTAAGATTCGCGGCGAAATACAGGGGACTGGGCCGGCCGACGTAGTGACGGAGGTAGTCGTCGAACTGGTCCAAGAACCGCTGGTCGGCACGGGCGTCACGGTAGGCCGCCTGCAGTTCCTCCAGGGCGGACATCAGCGTTTCCGGCACGTAGCGGCCGCCGTAAGCGCCATAGTAGCCGTTTTCGTTGGGGAACATCACACCGCCTCCTTCGCCAGTCTGACAAAACTCCTGATCTTCAGCGGGTCCTTGCGTCCGCCCGTCTCCACCCCGGTTGACACGTCGACGCCGAAGGGCCGAACGGTCGTGATGGCCCGCCGGACGTTGCCGGGATCCAGGCCCCCGGCCAGGATCAGCGGCTGGGAGAAAGCTCTGGAAGCCAATACGCTCCAGTCAAACGTCCGGCCCGTGCCCCCGGGCCGGTCCCCGACCAGGGTGTCCACCAGCAGATAGGGTACCTGGTAAGCGCCGGCGCGGTCCAGTTCGTCAACCGCAGTGTGTCCAACCCGGAGCGCTTTAATGACCGGGAGGGCGAAACACCGGCAGTAGTCCGGGGGTTCCCGGCCGTGAAATTGAAG
>JACUUW010000088.1 GCA_014859075.1 Desulforudis sp. | reverse complement strand
AGTCGCGCCGGCACTTCGTGGTGACTTTTTAATAATTTGACGTTCCTTGCTCAAAAACCTGCCGTTGGGCTTTGACGGCTCGAATTCAATCGGTGGTAACCGGGCAACCCCTGCAAAAACCCCGTTCCCCGGTCTGAACGAAACGATTGAAACGCTCCAGAAACTGCACCTGGTCTTCACGACAGGAACGTATAAACTCGACCATTTTCATCAACCGTTCCCGGGCTTCGGGGGACAGGTCGTGTTCCACCCGACAGGCGTCCTGCTCGGCCACATCCGGGTCCAGACCCAGAATCTCGCTGAAAAAGGCGTAAAGCATCTGGTGCCGGGCGTAGATCTCCTTGGCCACCGCCTCGCCCTTCGCGGTAAGCTCAATGTGCCCGTACTTTTCCTGCTCGACCAGACCCTTCTCCGAAAGGATCTTAACCGCAGCCACCACCGATGGCCTGGTAACGCCCAAGGACTGCGCCACGTCCTTGACCCGTACCACTTTTTGGTCCAGCCCGATCACGTAAAGCGCCTCAAGGTAGTCTTCTATCGACTGGGAGTACCCGGTCATGATCGTGCCTCCCGTCTGCTTTTTCCCAGTATATCCAATCCTACTCCACCCGTAAATGTTGCTGGGAATAAATTACACCTTCAGCCCTTGCCGTTCCCCCGGCAGGTCCGACAGGCCCGGCAATGCGCGCAACCTGTTTCCACCAGAGCCCGGCAGCACCGCGGGCAGCGCCGGTCTTCAGCTTTTGCCGGGTATCCGCAACGGGGGCACACCTGTTTGCCATGTCTAATCTTCTTCAATTCCATCCCGCATCCTCACTACGCACCTCTATCCCCCACTTCCCACTTCTCACTTCTCACTTCTTAACCGCCTGCGCCGATTCCGGCACTTTCAGCCCACTCGCACATTTGATCAGCCTGAAGAATAACACAATCACACCTCCGATGCCCGCAAAGGCGGCCAATATCAGGGCCACGTCCGGGTCGCTGTCACCCCCGAACACTTTGCTCAACTGCATCACGGTTCCGCCGACCGTGAACGCGATCAGCCAGGTGCCGCCCCAGATGAGGATACCGTCTTTCCAGCCCCGCTCCTTGAAGATGATGAAAACGGAGGCGATGCAGGGTACGAAGAGCGTAATGGTGATCAGCGCCACCACGGTCTGCAGCGCCGTGAGTTCCAGGGTTAAAAGGCCCGCGGCGCCGAAGTCGCGCCGGACGATCCCCATGATGAACGCGGTGGCCGTTTCCATCGGCAGATTCAGCCAGCCCACCGTGACCGGGGCCACGGCGCGCTGGATGGCGGCCAGCCCGCCGCTCAACTGCATCAGGCTGACCAAAACCGCCCCGATGACAAAGAGCGGGGTGGCTTCCCTCAGGAAGCCGAAGGCCTTGTTTCCGGTTTTCTTCAGGACATTGCCCAGCCGGGGCACCCGCAGCGGGGGCAGGTCGATCAGCAGGTGGGTCGAGGTGCCGGAGAAAATGGTGTTCAGGACCGTGCCGACGACCAGGAAAACGATCAGGATCACCAGCACGTACATTACCAGGTATGCCGCGCCCAGACCGGCCAACATCCCGGCGATGACGGCGAGCTGGGCCGAACAGGGAATCGCCAGCCCAAGCAGAAAAATGGCAATCCTTCTCTCCCGTTCGGTACTCAGCATCCGGGTGGTGAGGGTGGCCATGGTCACGCAGCCGAAACCGAGGATGAACGGGATGACCGCCTTACCGTTCAAGCCGATTCCGGTCAGCACCCGGTCGGCCAGGGTGGCGATCCGGGGCAGGTAACCCGAATCCTCGAACAGCGCCAGGAAAAAGTAGAACCCGACGATGAGTGGGAGCAGCAGGCCCAGGATATAGGTGACGGTCATGGTGAGCACCCCGAATTCACCGATCAGGATGACGCCGATCACCGAGTCCTCGGCGATGAACCGCCCGACGAGACCGCTGATCAGCGGTTCGTACATTTCGGCCATAATCTCGTCCTCGGTGAAATCAACCACGGTTTGGGCGATGAAAACGCCGATTACCTGGTACATCACAAAAAAGGTGAACAGCAGAATCGGAATCCCGGTCAGGGGCCGGAGCATCCACCGGCCCAGCACGGCGCCGAACCGGCTTTCACAACCAGGCTCCCGGACCACGGCCGCGACCAGCTCATTCACCCGCTCGCGGCGGCGGCGGTAAATCTCTTCCCGTTCGTCTCCGGGTTCAACGCCGTGACGTTCGGCCACGGCATCGTCGCCTTCCAGGATCAGCAGCGCATCGCCCTGTTGTCCCACCCGGTTGGCCGCCTCCCGGAGTTTCTCGACCAGTCCCGGAGTCAGTTTCCCCGGCGTCGCGCGGGAGAGGGCCGCCTTCACCGCGCCAAAACCCTGTTTTTTCACGGCCACCGTGGGGATAACGGGCACCCCGAGCATTTCGCTCAACTTCTCAGTATCAATCTCGATGCCGTGTGCCGAGGCCTCGTCCGCCATGTTCAGTGCGACCACCACCGGCACTCCCGTGTCAATGATTTGCTGGGTTAGGAATAGGTCACGCTCCAGGTGCACGGCGTTCACCACGTTGAGGACCACGTCGGCCGCCAGGATAATGTCCCGGGCGATCCGCTCCTCGTCGTTGAATGAGGAAATTCCGTACACCCCGGGGGTATCGATGAGGACGTCATCCCCCAGCCGGCTGTGCGCAATCTCGAGCGTCGTGCCCGGGTAGTTGGAAACGTCAACGTAAAGACCGGTCAGGGCGTTAAAAAAGACCGATTTTCCCGTATTCGGGTTCCCGGCGAGAACGATTCTGCGCGCGTCTCTGGGTATTTCGATCTCCAGGGCCAAGTTGTGATGATGCCGGAGTCGGTGACACTGTTGATTCCGATGACCTCCACGGTGTTTCATTGGTAGGACTACCTCACCTTTCCAAAAACTGTCTTGACGTGCGAAAGCCGGGCTTACCGCCCGGCTCATGTTTTCCGCTTGTTTACCGGCCGAGGTCTACCGTGATCTGCCTGGCCAGACCCCGCCCCAACGCGATCTCCTGCTTGTTTTTGCTGATAACGATCGGGCCGGCCGGCACCACTTCCGCGCAGAGTACGGTCTCGCCCTCCGCAATGCCGAAGCGAATGGCCTGTGCCCTGATCAAGGCATCCGGAATGTTGGTGATGGTCAGGGATTGCCCCCTCTTAACCAGGTCGAGGGTCATTGTTCTTACCTCCGTTAGTTGATTAATATTAAGTTTGTTATGGGTAACTGTGTTAGGTTAGACTAACTTTAGTAAAATCGATTTGCTCCCCTTTGTCAAGTATTTTTTTCAATTCAAACGCACTCCCAATGTGCGCCCGCAACGCCGGGCAAGGAGAGCCTTAAACGTTAAGCCAACTTATGTTAGGTGTTACTAACTTTATTTTATAGGATAAACAAATGGACCGGCCCTGTCAAGAGCCAATCGAAAAAACCCCCGAGAAATCTTTCCTGGTCTTTTTATTCCATCTGCTAGTAGGGAGGTGCCGGACTCTTGGAAACAGCGCTAAACAACCAGGCGGCGGCCAAGGCGGTCAACGGTACACAAAGGATAAGCCCGATACTTCCGGCCAAGGCCCGTACCACCTCGGTGGCGATGAGGTCAAGGTTGATGATCTTCAGGAAGGGCGTGTCGTAGGCCATGAACACCAGGAGCAAGGGGATGGCCGCACCGGTGTAAGCCAGGATCAGCGTGTTGGCCATGGTGCCCATGATATCCCGGCCGACGTTCATCCCGGCACGGAAAAGTTGCAAGGGGCCGAGGGTCGGGTTGGCCTTCTTCACCTCTTCCATGGCCGAGGCCACAGACATTCCGACGTCCATTACAGCCCCAAGAGCCCCGATAATGATGCCGGCGAAGAGCAAACCGCGAAAGTCAAAATCAGTATCCTGAGGAATGTAAAGCAAGAAAGCGGCTCCTTCGCTGCTAAACCCGGTCAACTGCGCGCCGGCCCCCACCAGGAAAGCGATCACGCCCGCCGCAATCACTCCGCCGATTGTCCCTACGGACGCCGCCAGCGTTTTGACACCGACGCCCCCAATCACCGCGAAAGTCACGGCCACCACCCCGGCCGAGATCAACACCGCCAGGACAATCGGGTTGTAACCCTGCAGCATCAACGGCAACAGAATCCCAACGATGGCCAGTCCCGTAATTCCCAGGGTAACCACCGTTTTCACGCCCTTGAGTCCGCCGATGACGACCAGCGCAAGGATGAAGCCAACAACAATGTAAACCAGGTAGTGATCCCGGGCGTAATCCGCCAAGTAGGCGTTGACGAGCCTTCCGTCGGCTATTTCGGCCCAGACCAGGACCGTGTCCCCCGGTTCAATGTGCAGATCGTAGACCGGGTTCCCGGTACGGGCGTCATCCAGCACCAGGATTTGATCCTTAAACGGGCCGCTGGTTACCTTGACGGTGAGCAGTTGCCGCTCCAGGGTGAAGCCGGGCGCCATGGCCTCCTCCGTTTTGATCTGATCCGCCGTCAACACCCGGGCGCGAAACACATCCCCCACTTTTTCCTGCTCTCCGGCCTGTACCGCACCACCAGTCAGAGCCAACCATGCCACGACCGCAAGCACCGTACTCAGGACGAGGCTTACCGGTCCTCTTCCCGGAAACATCATATTTACCACCCCGAGAAACTAGTTTTTGCCTCTGTAAGTTTTTCAAACAGACCCGGGGCCTGGTGTCCGGAATTTATCCAGGACTTCGCGCAGGGCGCCCGAGGCGCCCCGTGAAGGGGCGTACACGTAGGGCCGGCCGTAACGCTCGCAAACGGCCTCAACGTCCGGCATCTTGTGTTTCATCGCCTCGGTGACAATCACCACGATATCGGCACGCCGGACCTTACCTTCCAGAAACTTACCGATCATAAGGCCGGACTCCCAGCTGAAGGTGGCCCCCCGCCGCTCGAATACCCGCTTGAACGACTCCTTGTAGCTGTCGGCACCGACCACCAGCACCGACTTGCCCAAGAGGTCCTGCGGTTCTTCCTCCTGGAGCCCCTCCTTCCCCTTCTTATTTCGCTTTGACTCTTTGCGAAGTTCACGGATCTCCAGGAAGGGGTCGTCCGCATCGTATTTCCAGGCCACCCTGGCCGAAGAGGGGTCGCCGGACTCATAGGCGACCTCCACCAGATCCCCTTCGTCCAGTCCCAACGAGGACACGTCACCATCGGGGACCGTGATGAACAATTCCTCCTCGTCCCCGTAAACCCCCCAGTTTCCACTCCGGAACTCCAAAGGGGCGATCAGGCATACCCGTCCCGACGTGTCACCGAGATTTCTCCTCCGCAGCACCTGAAAGAAGTAAAGCGGAGAGCTGCGGTCACTGACACCCTTGCTCCGGGCCCCCACGACGTCCCCGTGGTCCATGCTCTCGCCGCGAACCGCGGCTTCGGGTACAAAAACCTCGTGTCCGCTCCCGTGATCCCGGACTACACCCCCACGGGGCAGCCGGAAAAACTCGCCCACTATCTCCCAGTCGCCGGAGACATTCAATGCCTCCCAGTCCGGTGCGGGCTGCACGGACGGGATTGTCAAAGGGTTACCTCCGGTCTTCACGATACCTGGAGGGTCATCGACATCCCGTTCGTTTTCCAACAAAATTTCTTCAGCCAGGATAAGATCGTTTGCCCTGTTCGCCAGGGCACGTTCCCCCGGAGTACCTACCTGCTCAGCCAACTGCCGGTACAACTCCCGGCGGATCTCCCGCAACCGGGCCACCACCTGCCGGGAAACCTCCCGCGACATTCCCTTCCCCCCTCATGCGTCCGTCTGTTACTCAGACCGGGAACAAAGACCGGAATCCCGAATCCGGTGGACCGCCTCTTCCAAACGCTCGTCGGCGCCCACCAGGGCGATTCGAACGTAGCCCTCGCCGCGCGCACCGAAGGCGACTCCAGGGACCAACACCACTCCGGTGCGCAGGGCCAGTTCGCGGACAAACTCCCGTGACGACCGGTGCCCCCGTGGCAGGGGTGCCCAAATGAACATGGACGCCTTGGGCGACGGCACTTCCCAACCGGCCTCCCCCAGACCCCGAACCAGGATGTCGCGGCGGCGCTGGTAAACGGCGGCCGCCTCGCGGACGGTGTCCTGCGGGCCGGTCAGCGCCGCGATCCCGGCCTTTTGGACGGCCAGGAACACACCGAAGTCGATATTGGACTTGACCACCCGCAGCGCGTCCAACACGGCGGCATTGCCCACCATGAACCCCAGACGGCAGCCGGCCAGGTTGTAACTCTTGGACACCGAGTGCAACTCGACGCCCACCTCCCGGGCCCCGGGTGCCTGCAGGAAGCTCGGCGGCCGGTAGCCGTCGTAGGCCAGCTCGGAATAGGCGATATCATGCACGACTACCACCCGGTACTCACGCGCGAACTCAACCACCGCTTGGAAGAAATCCAGACCGGCGACGGCCGCCACCGGATTGTTAGGGTAATTGAGCAGCATCACTTTGGCCCGCCGGGCCACGTCCGCGGGCACCGCCCTCAGCTCCGGCAGGAAACCGTTCTCCGCCAACAGGGGCAACCAGTGAATCTCCCCCTCGGCCAAAAGGGCCCCCGCGCTGTAAATGGGATAACCCGGATCGGGCACCAGCACCGGATCGCCCGGGTTCACCAGGGCCAAGTACAGGTGCGCGAGTCCGTCCTGTGAACCTATCAGGGACAGGATCTCGCTCTTCGGATCCAGGTCCACCCCGAAACGGCGGCCGTACCAGTCCGCAACCGCCCGTTTAAACTCCGGCAGTCCCTCGGTCAAGGCGTAGCGATAAATACCCGGTTCGTCCAGGGCTTTGACCAGGGCCTGACGGATGTGAGGCGCGGGCGGCAGGTCGGGACTGCCCACGCTCAGGTTGATGATGTCCACGCCTTTCTCCCGCAGTTCTCGGCCGAGATCATCCATTTCTGAGAAAACAGCCGAGCTGAGTTTTTGGATGCGCCGGGCCGGTTCCATCGGCTAACCCCCCGTATGCGATACCGCATTGATCAGGATTAACATTAGCAGTGCGTCTTCCCCCGCCGTCCCACCGAAGCCAGGTACACCAGAAGACCGAGCAAGGGTGCGCCGGCCGCGAACAGGTACATCTCCCTGTAGGCCATAAACTGAGAAAACAGTCCGAGCAGCACGGCCCCGCCACCGACGCCGAGATCAAACGCGGTGGCAAAGGAGGCACTGGCCGCGCCCCGGCGGTTGGGAGCGCAGCGGGCGAAGATCAGGGCCTGCAGGGTGGGATGAGTGGCGCCCAGTCCGGCGCCGCCGACTACGGCCGCCGCCACGAACCCGGTCAGGTCGGTGGCCAGGGCCAACGCCGCCGCTCCGGCGGCGATGCACAGCAGTCCCGGAATCACCACGATCCGGTGCCCGCGCCGGTCGTACAGCATGCCGCAGAGCGGGCGGGTGGCCATCACGGCCAGGGCGAAAGCGGTGAAATAAAACCCGACGTTGACAATCCCCAGTTCGGCCCCGTGCAGGGCAATGAAAGTCACTACACCCCCATAGGTGAAGGTTACAAAAAACATCACCAGCGATGGTTCGAGCGAACTCCGCTCGAAAAGGGCCGGGCGGACCTTTCCGGCGGTCGTGGACACCGGCGGCAGCCGCACGGCGCCGGCCACCAGTAAGGCGGCCACTGAAAGCCCGCCGCAAAACAGGAACAGGGTCGTAAACCCGTAGTGATA
>JACUUW010000087.1 GCA_014859075.1 Desulforudis sp. | reverse complement strand
GACATCCATTGTGCGGCACCTCCTTTCGTTCGGGGAAAATGAAGACTTCGCAGCCGCCGGCTGCGAAGTCTCTGTGATGTGCACTAGAAACCGGGCTGGTTTGGATTCGGCCCCTGGAAATGCTGTATCTCCGGCTGGTAATGGTGGGGGGTCTGCTGTTGCATCTGGGCTTGGGCCCCCGTCGCGGCCGGTTCAACCTGGTACCAACCCCGCTGATGCATCAGGTCGAACAGCGTTTTGTGCATCATCATATGGTCGTTATGCATGCGGAAAAAAGTGTTCCGGATGTTATCGTTGGCCGCCTCCAGAATGGCCTGGTGATAATTCGTGGACGAAAACTTGGTGCCGTTGAGGCAGTCGGTGACGATATCCCGGTCGTCCATTCTGACCACTGTACGGTCCCTCCTTATTTGCTGAGCTTTAGGACATTGGTCCGCCGATAGGCCCGCCCATCTGTCCACCCATCTGCTGGCCCGGCTGTCCGGCACCCGGACCGGCCTGCTGCATCAGATTGTTCAGCACATTGGCGTGTTGCTGGCAGAGGTTCTGGTACTGGCCGAGCACGGACCTGATCTGGGGATCCTGAACCTGGTTCATGTACGCCGCCAGCTTTTTGACGCACAAGTTCTCCTGTCTTGACAATTCAGTAATGTTCAGCTTCTCAAACTGACTCATCTGGCTAAAGGGCATAGTCTGTCACCTCCTCCGCTGTGGGCGATTTTGTTTTATTATGTGAACCGAACCAGGAATTATACAAATATTGATTATGGGTAGTAGGTTTACGGAGAAAAGTCATAAAACCATTGTGGGGTTTGTTTCTCGTTGTTTGACAAGCTGTCGAACGATGTGCTAGGATGACTCAGGTCAAGAAAACACAATAAAATAACCCTTAGTTGTGCTTAATTCCCTTTATAAAAGGAAAGGGGAACGGGGGAACCAAGGTCCGTTGGGGCGAATCCCGCAACCGCGGGTAGGGCCATCTTCCGGCCCAAGTCCGTCAGCTAACCTCGTAAGCGTGGGAAGGGGGGATGGTTAGGCTTGGTCAAACCCCGGAGGCCTCCCTCAGGGGTTTTGCTTTTGTGTCGTGGCCTGTAAAGGAGAGTGAGGCGGGCTGTAATGGCAAAAATCGTGGTGGAAAACCTGGTGAAGATCTTCGGTGACCATCCGGATAAGGCGCTGAAGCTCCTGCGTGAGGGTCGCAGCAAGGACGAAATCCTGGATAAGACGAGGCAGACGGTCGGCATCAACGACGTCAGCTTTGCCGTTCAGGAAGGGGAAATCTTCGTCCTCATGGGGCTTTCGGGAAGCGGCAAGTCTACCCTGCTCCGTTGCATCAACCGCCTGATTGAACCGACCAGCGGGAAAATCGTGCTGGACGGAGAGGATATCACCGGAGTCGACGAGTCTGAACTGCGTGAGATCCGGCGCAAGAGGCTCGGAATGGTGTTCCAGCGTTTTGCGCTGTTCCCGCACCGCACGGTTCTGGATAACGTGGCCTACGGCCTGGAGGTCCAGGGCGTCGACCGCGACGTTCGGGTCGAGAAGGCCCGTGCCGTCCTGGAAATGGTCGGACTCAAGGGCTGGGAGGACTATCTGCCGGGCAGCCTGAGCGGCGGCATGCAGCAACGGGTCGGCCTGGCCCGGGCGCTGGTTTCGGACCCGGACGTGTTGTTGATGGACGAGCCGTTCAGCGCTCTCGACCCCCTGATCCGGCGCGATATGCAGGACGAACTCTTGTCCCTGCAGAGCCAGGTGAACAAGACGATCGTGTTCGTGACGCACGACCTGGACGAGGCGCTGAAACTGGGCGACCGGATCGGGCTCATGAAGGACGGGGTGATCGTGCAGCTCGGCACGCCGGAGGAAATCCTGACCCGCCCCGCGGACGAGTACGTCCGCCGTTTTGTGGAGGACGTGGACATGACCCGGGTGCTGACCGCCGAAGGGGTCATGAAGCCTGCGGAAACGGTGGCGCTGAAGGACGGTCCGCGGGTGGCGCTGCGGCGAATGAAGGAGCGGGGGACTTCGTCCCTGTTTGTGGTCACCCGGGACCGGAAGCTGGCCGGGATAGTAACGGCGGACGACGCCCTGGCCGCGGCGGAGCGGAACGATGAGGACCTCTCCCGGATCGTGCGCGATGACTTCCCGCGCACTACGCCGGACACTTCGATATCCGAGATCATTCCCGTTCTGGCCGATTGCCGGTTTCCGGTGGCCGTGGCGCGCGAGGACGGCAAACTGCTCGGGGTGATTGTCCGCGGCTCGCTGCTGGCCGGCCTGGTGAGAAAGGATGAGGCGGCGTGGAACTGATTCCGAAGATACCCGTGGGGGACTGGGTCGGGGTTCTCATCGACCTGGCACAGCAGCATCTGGGCTGGCTGTTTGCTTTCATCTACCTGGTGTGCGACAGCCTCATCAGCGCTTTGCAGAACCTGCTGCTGTGGCCGGACCCGGTGATCTTCATCGCCGTGATGATGCTGGTCGTGGCGCTTGCCGGACACCGCCGGCTGGCGCTGGGGGTCGGGTTGGGCTTGTTTATCCTGTTGAACCTCGGGCTCTGGCGGCTGTCCATGGTCACCCTGTCGCTTATCCTTTCGGCCACCGCGATTGCGCTGCTGATAGGTATTCCGCTCGGGATTCTCACGGCCTGGAGCAAAAGGGCCAACCGCTGCCTGATGCCGGTACTAGACTTCATGCAGACCATGCCCGCGTTCGTGTACCTGGTGCCCGCCGTGCTCCTTTTCGCCGATGTCGGTCACGTGCCGGCGCTGGTGGCCATCGTCATTTTTGCGATGCCGCCGGTGATCCGCCTGACGGGCCTGGGTATCCGCCAGGTCTCCGGTGAATTGATTGAGGCCGCCCAAGCTTTCGGTTCCACGCGGATGCAGATCTTGATCAAGGTGCAGTTCCCGCTCGCCACACCCACGATCATGGCCGGGATCAACCAGTGCATCATGCTGGCCCTTTCCATGGCCGTCATCGCGGCGATGATCGGTGCGGGCGGGCTCGGCGGCACGGTGCTGCGGGGTCTGATGCGTCTGGACGTGCCGACCGCCTTTGAAGGCGGCCTGGCGATTGTCATTATCGCCATCATTCTCGACCGCCTGACCCAGAGCGTCGGACGCGGTCGGAAGCAACAGAAGAGTTCAGCCTGAGCCTAGTCCAAGTTTTAAGGAGGTAATATTGAGTGAGAAGGAATCTGAAACTGTTGGCGGTTATCGGAGCCCTGGTATTTGTGTTCGGTCTGGTGGCTGGTTGCGGCGGCGAGGACGTGGCGGGCGCCAAGAAGGCGCACCTGGCGCTTGTGGAGTGGGACTGCGCCATCGCCAGCACCCACGTATTGGCTACCGTACTCGAGGACCTGGGATACGACGTTGAGATCACCTCGGTGGATGCAGGTATCATGTACCAGGGGCTGGCGACGGGCAGCTTTGACGCGATGACCACCTCCTGGCTGCCCCACACGCACGCCGCTTACATGGAAGAGGTGGGGGCCGGCGTGGACGACCTCGGTTCGAACTACGACGGCGACGCCAAGATCGGCTTGGTCGTACCAAGCTATGTGACCATCGATTCGATCACGGAAATGAACAGCGACGACTTTGCCGGTAAAATAGTCGGTATCGAGCCGGGCGCGGGCATTATGGCGGCGACCGAGAACGCGATCGACGTCTATGATCTGGACCTGGAACTGCAGGACAGCTCGAGTTTCGCGATGGCCGCGGCCCTGAAGTCGGCCATCGAGAATGAAGAGTGGATTGCCGTGACCGGTTGGAGTCCGCACTGGAAGTTCGCGGTTTACGACCTGAAGTACTTGAATGATCCCGAAGGCGTTTACGGCGGTGCGGAGAGCATTAACACCATCGCCCGCCTGGGGCTGAAAGAAGACGACCCGGCGCTGTATTCGGTGTTGGACAACTTCATCTGGGCACCCGAGGACATCGGTACCGTAATGCTGATGGTCACCGAGGGGATGGACCCGTACGAAGCCGCCCGGCAGTGGGTGGACGAGAACCAGGATAAGGTTGCCGAGTGGACGAAAGACGCATAGACGCGTAATTCAGTCAATCAGACTCGAAAGACTGAGAGGCATCCGCAGAGCGGATGCCTCTTCTTAACGTAAGGCGAGATTCCTCCGGAGCCGTATTAACTCAGGCGTCCGGGCATACATGGTCCAGAAAGTCCAGCACAAGACGGTTGAACTCCCGAACATTCGTGAGGGAAGAGGGATCGCAGGCGTTTGTGATGGTTTTCATTTCGCTCCCGGGGATGGCCTTGTGAATGATCTCGGCGTACTTGACCATGGTTGACCAGCGGTTTCCCACCAGCACCAGAGTGGGGCACTGGATGGTTCCCAGTTTGTGGGTGAGGTGTACCCGGTTGATGAGGGCACGCAGGCGGGTGACGTCCGCCGGCCGGACGCTGAGCGCCGCCCTGGTCAGCTCGTCCCGAGCCAACTGCCACCGCTTTTTCGGGTAGGCGGTGGCGATCATCTTGGCCAAGAGGGGCCGGGGCAGGATTCGGAGGACGGGCACCTGCAGCCAAGCCCCGAGTACGTCCGGAAAGTGCACTTCGGAAAAGGTGTCGCTCAAGACCAGCGCCCGGCAGCGTTCGGGGTAGCAGACCGCGAACTGCTGGGCGACAATGCCGCCGAACGAAACAGCGCAAAGGAACGCCCGTTCGATGCTCAAGCCGTCAAGCAACCGGGCGAGATCCTCAGCCAGATCACTGAGGGCGTAACCCGGGGGTACGGGGGACGAAGCGCCGTGGCCGCGACAGTCGTAGGCGACGGCCTGATGGCGTGCGGCAAACACCTCCATCTGGGGTGTCCACATGCGGTGGTCCGATCCCAAGCCGTGAATCAGGACCAGAGGATTGCCCTCACCCAGACTCTCGTAGTACAGGCGACAACCCTTGGCCGAAACATAAGGCATCAAGATACCTCCCGGAGTCTACGAACCATAGTTTTTCAAGAATTTCGGCACCAGCCGGGCCGAATCCTCTGCCCCGGGGGAAAATGATTGTAGCGAGACTGCCAGTCCTTGGGGACTGGCAGTCAGTCTATTTCTTGTCGTTGAAGGGTACCCGGTATCCGACCAGGTCTTCGGTTACGTAGTCCGGAGCGATATCTGCGCCGATCGGTTCATTGGTGCCGATCAGCGGCCGGTCCCGTTCCTTATTCTTCTTCTTGGCTTTTTCCTTCTTCTTGGGCGTCAAAACCATCCCTCCTTAACCTTGTCTGGTTATGTCCAACCGTAGTTAGGTTTCCACCGAAGCGGAACCGCTAAGCAGGAAATGACTTTGGGAAAATACATATATTTCCGGTACGCTGCACAGGCTGTCAACAGGGAGGTGCGTGTTTTGGGTCGCATTCTCAGGGAATGTCGCTGCGGTAATCTCTACGCCCACCAAGAAGCGGACGCTCCGGAATGCCCGGACTGTGGAAAGCTGGGTACCGTTTACCGCCGTGTGTTTCACCGGTGCTCAAGCTGTGACCGGATCGAGGTCTGTGCCCCGGAAAAAAAGGAGGGCCTGGCGCGGTCGGGAGTGTGTCCCGATTTCAAACGGCCGGACCCCGTCCGTTACAAGCGGTGGTAGTGGACGGCGGTCAGGAGCTTTTGCCTCCGGTATCCGCCGCCGTTCCCGGCGCTTCGGGGCTCAGTTCGTTCGGACTCCGGACCACGCCTTCAATCACCTCGTCCGTGGCGCCGAGAACGGCCTCGTCCGGGTCATACACCGGCATGTTGATCACCGCCGGGCCGGTTTCGTTCCGGGCCACCAAGTGTTCATCGTCCCGGTCGTCTTGAGTAGGCCACATCTCTCTCACTCCTTCCCGCAGTTCTAAGGCGCTTTCACGTCCTTATTCGTATCTTGCCCTTTGTCCAAAGGCCTATGAGTCCAATCTAGGTCGACGTCACAGGCGGCGCCGACAACCTGCAGCAGTGCAAACTCCAAGGACCGGGTGCTGTTCATGGTTCGACAACTCTATATATGGGGCGGGGGTAGAACGGTTTTTTTAGAATGGGGACTGCAGTTTTATGAACCAAATTTACCCAAATACATATACTGTTATAAAACCAGAAAGGAGTTAGCAACTTGGCCGGAAATGAAGATTTTGGATTTCCTGTCGGGTGATATTGAGCTGGGCGACATCCATAAGGAATGGGACAGCACGCCGGCCTTTCTTTCGACTTTCGGCAGCCTTGCCCCCGGGTCGAATCTAATTAAGCTTGCACTACTCATTATTATCATTAAACTCCTACTCAACCAGGAATTTGGTTTAGAAGAAATCAAGAGGGAAATCGTGGAAATAGAGAATAAACTTGACCAGATGGTTCCTGTAAACGCCGTTCTTACTACGGGACCAGTGGTAAAAGACGTTACCGCGAGCAGCTTGGTAGTTAAGCTCTTGAACAACACTGAAACCACCAAGACCGTTACGGTGACTGTTTTTGACATCACGGAGTGTCCCAAGGAAGTCTTTGCCGAAGAGGACTTAGAACTTGAACCAAAGTGTTCAGATTTTGCCATCTTTGACACCAACCTGCCCGTGCAGTACGAAGTCCAATTTGAGGGCATGCAACCGGGAGTGTACGGCTGGACGGCCACGCGGACACAAGCGGCACCGCCGCCACTGATGGCAAGTAATTTCATCGCGGCTAATACGTTCAGACATCACCAATTGGTTCCACAGATTGATCCCTAGTGTAACAGCTCGGGGACGGCTGAATAAGGACAACAAAAGGCAACCCAATGAAGGGTTGCTTTTTGCAGACAATTACCGAGGGTAAACATCTTGCGAGCATTAGGATACCCAAGGAACCGCATCCGGTTCGACGGCGCGCGGCAGGAAAACAACCGCTGCAAATGGAAGATACCAAGAACGTCCTGCCTGAGCTTCTATATTGATTTCTCACCGTGGAGGTTCAGGAACCAGCTGTATATAAATCCCTACGGGTAACTCGCTGTGAGGTTGCTCTCCGCCGGTGCTGCCATGATATTGTGATATTCAAAAACATACTGGGGCGAACACGGGGAAGGATTGTCTTATCGAGAACCCCACAGAAACTTGATGCAAACCAGCTTTGCAGTCGGTGACTGCCGAAGCTTTGGATGTGTGTGGTTGAGGTGAAGGAATGGACGGGACACAAACCTACCATATTATGACTTTCGGTTGCCAGATGAATGAATTCGACAGCGAGTTGATGGCCGGGCTGCTGGAGGGCATGGGCTACGAATTCACGGAATCCCTCCGGGAGGCGGATGTGGTGATGCTCAACACCTGCTGCGTGCGGGAGAGCGCCGAGAACAAAATCTGGGGGCTTTTAGGCCACCTGAAGCGGTACAAGCGGCGCAAACCCGGAATGATCATCGGGATCTCCGGTTGTCTGCCCCAGCAGGAGGGGATGGCGGAGGACATCAGAGGGCGTTTCCCTATAGTCGACCTGGTGCTGGGCACCCACAACCGTCACGAATTACCGCGCTTGATCGATGAGACCCGGGAGGGCCGCGGCCCGGTGGATGCGGTCCGGCGGGAGACCAAGGACATTCCCGAAGGACTGCCGGTCCGGCGGAAGAGCGGGCTTAGGGCTTGGGTACCGGTGATCCACGGCTGCAACAACTTTTGCACTTACTGTGTTGTGCCGTACGTGCGGGGCCGGGAGTGCAGCCGGAAGCCGGAGGCCGTCCTGGACGAGGTGCGCCGCCTGGCGGAGGCGGGATACCGGGA
>JACUUW010000086.1 GCA_014859075.1 Desulforudis sp. | reverse complement strand
AACGCTGTACCACGGGAAGCGGACCTGCTATGCCGGGGCGATCCGGGACATTTCCCTGGTGGTACTTACCAAGAAACAGTTCACCGAACTGCTCAAGTCACAGCACCATCTGGCCATCAGGACTTCAAAGCTCTTGGCGGCGCGGATGCGGGCGGCCGAGTCCATGGTTTACGAACTGGTCTGCTGCCAGGCTGCGGAGCGCTTGGCCCTGTTCCTTTTGAAAGTCGGGGACAACTGCGGCATTCCCACCGAAGAGGGGGTCAAGATCAAGCTGCCGTTCACCCACCACGAACTGGCTTCGATGATCGGCACCAGCCGGCAGACGGTAACGGCGCTGCTGACCACGTTTCGAAAGGAAAAGAGCATTGCGGTGGACGGTCGGGTGATCGTACTTAAGAACCCGCAGAAGCTGAGCGCTTGGGTGAACGACTGATTGTCGGCGATACTGTGTTGGAAAGGCCCTCCGTCTTACGGAGGGCCTGATAGATGAGGGTTCTGCGGTTCAGTCGCGGAACCCTTTTTTCTGTTCAAGCAAGTTATTTCCCCCAGCAAGGCCGTCCAGGACGCCTTTTTGAACACGGGAATTCGGAGGATTTCTAGGAAGATCTGCCAAATTCTGATGACGTGGGCAGGAAGCAGGGGAGCGGCGTCGAATTTGTCGACTACAGCGCCGGGGTGGTGACAATCACCCCGCCTGACGGCGGCTCACTGGCCTACCTGCTGGAGATCACGGAGAAATACCTTGATTTGGAAAGCATAGGGTTTCAGGGAAACCTGAAGATGACAATGAGGCCCACCGGCCAGACTCCGGGCGGCATTGAGACAGCGGACATGCGGATAAGCGGCTGGTTCCGGAACCCTGACTGTGTCTACATTGAAATGAGGATCACCGAGGCCGATGGGTCCATGGAAATGAAGATGTACATGGACGGCCTGAACCTCTACATGCAGGAAGAAGACGGGCCGTGGATGGTAATGCCGGGATTGGGAACTCAACTGCCGGGCGTTGATCCGCAGGGTTCAGCGATGGGCTATGACATCCAGGTCATTCCGCCCGACGTATCCGGTGCCATACCGGTCGCGGCGTCGAGCATTACGTCCCAGAGCCAAACGGGGTGAGTCTCCTGCTGACAGCAGTTGGCTGTGCAGCATAATACTCAAATCCAAGTCTGCCAAAGTGGCTGGACGCGAAACGGTCCGGCCACTTTTTTTGCCCGACCTCGGCGTGGCCCAAGTGCTTGCATGCAGTCCAGTCAGGAACCGCGGCGGCGCAGGCGTATCTGGCCCTCGGGTGGCGCTTCGGACACGGCGTAAAACGGGGAGAAAGCGTCGGGGAAGCCGGGTTCGGAACAAGCCATACACGGCGCCCCGGCGGCCACGCACCAGTTGGTGCCGCCGTTCCACCGGCGCTCCGGGCAGTCAACGTGGGCCTGGTGGCCCTTGCACCCCAGTTGGTAAAGGCAGCCCGGCTCCCCGATAACGCGGGCGAACCGCCCGTGCTGGTAATCCCGTCTCCGGGGGCATTCCTCGTGTACGGTGCGGCCGTAGAACATCACCGGGCGGCCGAACTGGTCCAGTTCCGGCAGGACGTTGTAGTCCAGGAGGTAGACCAGGGTGCCGAGCAGCCGGTCCGGGTGGGCCGGGCAGTTGGGGATGTTAATGACCGGTGCGTCTTCCACGACCGTGCCTACGCCCACCACCCCGGCGACGTTCGGGTGGGCGGCGGAGATGCCCCCGTAGGCGGCACAGCTGCCGGTCGCGAGCACGGCCCGGGCCGAGTTTCCGACGCGCTGCAGGGCCTCCAGGGCGGTCACGTGACGGCCGTCCAACCGACCGACGGTACAGTAACTCCCGCCGGCGGCCGTGGGCACGCCGCCCTCCACCACCAGGTAGAAACCGTCCGGGTGGGCCGCCGCTGTCTCAAAAAGGTGTTTCAGCGCCGAACCGCCCGCGGCGGCCATCAGGGTGGGGTGGTACTCCAGGGAGATCACCTTCTGCAGCACCTTTTCCACCGCCGGTTCGACGCCGTTTAGCGTGGAGATGGTACATCCGGTACAACCCGCGCCCTGCAGCCACAGCACCGGGGGATTGTCGGAATCGGCCAGGACGTCCAACAGGCGGGGTCCCAAAACGGCTGTCAATCCAGCGGTGACTCCGATGCCTGCACAGAGGCGGATAAATGCCCGCCTTGAGATTTTCCGCATGGGGTCGTCTCCTCTTTCGATTAAAGCGCGCGTGCTTGGTTAGATTATAGCGGTTGTATCAGAACATAAGTATGAAAGGTTTGTGAACATCAGTCGCACATCGATTACTGCTCGATCAACTGGTGTTCGCCTTTCTTTGGACGGTCTGGCAGAAGGTGGGGCCTTGTGGTTTTTGGCTACGGCACGATGTTTTCCGTCTGGTAGGCCACCCGGGGATCCCAGAGCAGCCAGGTGTCAATGCCGTTATCCCTAGTGGCCTCGATCTGGGCGCGGATTTCGGTCCGGCCGTAGGGGGGAGAGCCCAGGGTGAAGGACTGCAGCCAGGGGCGCAGCCGGCAGCCGGACGCCTCGATCAGGGGTTCGAAGTCCTGCAGGGACAGGCTGACGATCTCGTAGGGGTGGGCGTTGGGGTTGGCGAACCCGTAGTTGCCCCGGCTGTAGTGGGACGGGTAGACCATCGGGGATATGTAGTCCAGGAAAGGGGCCATCCGTTCCGGGCGCTGGCCGATGCCCACGTCGTCCACGGCGTGGGCGATAAAGCCGAACACGGCCGCCGAGAACATCCGGTGCCAGCCCAGTTCCTCCCGGGCGTAGGCCAGCCAGTCGCTGAGCACATCCACCCGGTGCCGCCCGTCGCCGCCCCTGGCGGGATAAACGGCCGTTTTCGCGGAGTGTCCCTCCGGGAAACGGATGTAGTCGAACTGCACCTCGTCGAACCCCAGCTCGTACGCTTCCCGGGCCAGGGCGATGTTGTAATCCCAAACGTCCTTAGAGTAGATATCCACCCAGACCCCGCCCCCGAACGGCGCTCCGTTCTTATTCCGCACCATGTACTCCGGCTTGTGCCGGGCCAGGTATGGGTCCCGAATGACCACGATCCGGGCCACCGAGTACAGGCCGCGTTCCCGCAACTCGGACAACATGTCTTCAATGGGCAGAAAGCCCTGGTTGGCGTCGATCTCCTGCGCCAGCGGCACCCGGGAAATGTAGCCCAAGCGCCCGGACTCGTCCTTGACGTCCAGCTGCAGCGTGTTCAGGCCCGCTTCCTCCACGAGGGTCAGGATCTGCTGCCAGCGTTCCGGGGAGGACGCATAAAAAAAAGAAACGTGGACACCCCGGGCCCCGGCGGCCTGCTGCTCCAGGCCGGGGGTGCGCTGCGGGGCGTCCGTAATGTAGACAATGACGTCTTTGTCGGGATCGTGGCTCTCGGCCAGCGCTTCCTGCCAGCCGTCCGGAATGGCGATGGTGTCGGTCCGCCCGTCACTCACGTAGCGGGTGGCGCTGATCCGGTCCAACCAGTTGACCAGCGAGCTTCGCCCGTTATCCTCGAACACCTGGATCCGCTGGATGCGGGTGGGGTCGTAGTCCCGGTGGTGGGGGGAGGGGGCGGCGCTCCAGGCCCACCACAAGACCCCGTCATGCTCGTACATTGTCCCGTGACTTTCGCCGCGCAACGCGATGTCTATCGGGTCCGGGACACCGTCCTGGACGATGGCGAACGCCCGCGGCGCGTAGCCCGGTACCGCTTCCTGAACGTGCGTTTGCAGCCTGGCGATCTCGGCGCCGGCTTCCTCCGGGGCGAGCCCCTTCAGGTACTTGTGGCTGTATGTGTGGTTGCCGATCTCAAAGTCCCACTCGTCCAGCAGGCGCAACTTTTCCTGCCAGAGCTGGGGCTGGCCGAAAGGGCGGGCGTTTACAAAAAAGGTGGCCGCGTGGCCGAAGCCGGGGTGTTCCTCACCGAATTGCTGCAAGATGCCTACCGCACAGTCCGGATCGACCACCGCTTCCCCGTCCTGCTCCAGCAGCCGGAAATGTCCGGCCGTGCCGTCGTCGAAGGTGAGCACCGCCGGGGATTTGCCGGCCGGGATGTCGATGTTACCGTCCAGGTAATCGTTAAGCGGCACCAGTACGTAACCGCGGTCGTGCAACTCCTGCAGGTCCCGCCGGAAGTTGTCCGGGGTGCGCGTCCAGCGGCCCTCCTGCGGCCCGATCTGGTGGTACACCAGGATCGGCACCTGCCCCAGTTCGTTCGCGCCCGCCGCGCGGGCGGCCTCGCGCAATTCTTCGGGGTCTTCCCGGGCCTCCGCGACCGGGCTCTTGGACCTCCCGTCCCCGTCGGCGGTATCCGTGCCCGGCCCGCCCGGCGCCAGTTGCCAGGCAAAGCCCGCCACCAGAACAAGGGCGAGAATGGCGAAAGCGGCTAGACTTACCTTGGTTTGTTTGGACATTGTGCCGTACTCCCCCTTGCTGTGTTGCGGACCACAGATATTTCCTTTGTTTGCAGTAATTTCGCCAAATGCTTTGTATTTTCCTCTTCTGGAAATTAGGTTTTTCGACAAATTTTATGCACCGGTACGGTTCCGGGTTCCTGGTGAACCGAAATAATCCTGACGGAGCGGCACGGCGGTGTTAGAATAGACGGAAAGCAGCACAGGATGAGGGGAAGTTATTAATGAAAGCACTGGTGCTGACAGAAAAGCCCAGCGTGGCCCGGGAAATCGCCAGAGTCCTGCAGTGCGACGCCAAGCATAAGGGGTATTTTGAAGGCGCCCGGTACGTGGTGACCTGGGCGCTGGGACACCTGGTGACCCTGGCGGAGCCGGAAGACTACGCGCAGAAATACAAGGACTGGCGCTTGGAAGACCTGCCCATAATGCCGGAGAGAATGAAGCTGAAAGTGATCGGGCGGACCTCCCACCAGTTTGGAGTAGTCGACAAGCTGATGAAGCGGGGCGACATCGGGCAGCTGGTGATCGCCACCGACGCCGGGCGGGAAGGCGAACTGGTGGCCCGGTGGATCATGGCCAAGGCCGGCTGGCGGAAGCCGTTCAAACGGTTGTGGATCTCGTCCCAAACCGATGAGGCCATCCGGAGCGGTTTCGCCAATCTCAAGGCCGGGCCCGACTACAACAGCCTTTACGATGCGGCGGTCTGCCGGGCCGAGGCCGACTGGCTGATCGGGCTGAACGTGTCCCGGGCCTTGACCTGCAAGTTCAACGCCCAACTGTCGGCGGGGCGGGTCCAGACCCCCACGCTGGCCATGATTGTAAACCGGGAGACCGAGATCAACGAGTTTGTGCCGGTGGATTACTGGACCGTCCGGGCTGATTTCGGGGATTATTTCGGGGACTGGCGGGATCAGGCCGGAAACGGCCGCATCTTTGACGCCGCGCGGGCCGCGGAACTGGCCGCCCGGGTGCAGGGGCAGCGGGGGGTGATCACAGCAGTCAAGGTGGCCGAAAAGTCCGAGCCGGCGCCCCTGGCGTACGACCTGACCGAATTGCAGCGGGACGCCAACCGGCGCTTCGGGTACTCGGCCCAACAAACCCTGTCCATCGTGCAGGATCTGTATGAAAGGCATAAGCTGGTCACCTACCCGCGGACCGATTCCCGGTACATCACCGCCGATATGGTGCCGACGCTCCCGGCACGGCTGAGGGGCATCAACGTCGCTCCTTACGCCGAACTGGTCCGGCCGCTCCTGCAAAAGGCCCCGGCGCCGACGAAACGTTTCGTCAACGACGGCAAGGTCTCCGACCACCACGCCATCATCCCCACCGAAGAACCCCTGCGGCCGGGTTCCCTGCAGGCGGACGAAAGGAACGTACACGACTTGATCGTCCGGCGGTTCATCGCCGTACTGTACCCGCCCTACCGCTACGAGCAGATCACCCTGACCACCGTGGTTAACGGCGAAACCTTCCACTCCCGGGGCAAGGTAATGAAAGACCGGGGCTGGCGGGCGGCGGCCGACAGAACGGCCGCCGAAAAGGAAGAGGCCAAAGATGACGCGCCGCCGGAACAGGTCTTGACCGGGCACCGCAAGGGCACCCGGACCAAGGTGCAGAGCTGCCGGGCGATCAAGTCCAAGACCCGGCCGCCGGCGCGGTACACCGAAGCGACCTTGTTGACGGCCATGGAGAGTCCCGGCAAGTTCATCGACGACGAAGAACTGCGGGAAGCGGTGAAGGGGAGCGGTCTGGGCACGCCGGCCACGCGGGCCGAGATCATCGAGAAGCTCTTGCGTGCCGCCTACGTCGAGCGGCACGGCAAGGAACTGGTTCCGACCGGCAAGGGGATCCAGTTGATCAAACTGGTCACCCCGGACCTGAAATCCCCCGAATTGACTGCCCGGTGGGAACAGCACCTTACGGACATCGCCCGGGGCCGGGCCGCCAAGGCGGAATTCATGTCCGGCATCCGGCAAAACACGGTGGAACTGGTCCGGAGCATTGCCAGGGACAACACCACAGTTTACAAGCCGGACAACGTCTCGCGCACCAAATGCCCGGTATGCGGCAAGTTCATGCTGCTGGTCAAGGCCCGGCGGGGCCGGATGCTGGTTTGCCCCGACCGGGCGTGCGGCCACCGGCAGCCGGAGAAGCAGGACGGCCTTGGCTTCCGGAGTTCGAAAAAGGCCAGCCTGGTTAACCAAAAACTCATCGCCCAGTACAGTGACCAGGGTCCGCTGGGGACCAACCTCGGGGAACTGCTTGAGCAGGCGCTGGGCGGAGAGGATAAGGGAAAGAAAAAGAAATAGACTCATCACAATGTTGTTCGTCTGGGGTGTCCTATCCCTTCCTCTGCCGGCGCCTGCAGATCAAGGTCCAAGCCGGACCGAATGCGCGCCGGCGGGGGTTTGACAGTTCGTGGACCGCTGGGTATAATCTGGAGCATCCTTTCGCTGTCCGGGAGGTGCCGCTCAGGATGGAGGCCAAACTCCCGGCGCGCCTGCGGGCCGTCGCCGACTACATCCCCCCGGGGGAAACGGTGGCCGACATCGGCACCGACCACGCCCTGCTGCCGGTGTACCTGGTTTCCCGGGGCTTGAACCCCCAGGTCATCGCGGTGGAGAAGGCCGCCGGTCCGCTGGAGGCCGCCCGGCGGGCGGTGGCCGAGAGCGGCCTGAACGCCTTCATCGAGATCCGTGCCGGGGACGGGTTGAAACCGCTGCGTCCCGGTGAGGCCGGGGTGCTGGTACTGGCCGGCATGGGTGGGCGCACCATTGCCGAGATCCTGGACGCAGCGCCCGTCGTGGCGGGCGCTGCCGACACCCTGGTGCTGCAGCCGCAGGAACCGGTGGCCCCGGCGCGGCGGTGGGTGGTGGATCACGGGTTCCGGATCGACGACGAGAATCTGGTTGACGCGGGCGGGCGGCTGTACCCGCTCATCCGGGCCGTGAAGGGCCCGGCGCCGCCGGTGGATGAGTTCCTGCTGGAGGTCGGGCCGGTGCTGGTGGCCAAAAAGCACCCGTTGCTCGGGCGGTATCTGGCCGGAATCGCCGAGCGTTACCGGCACGTGCTGGCGGAACTTGACCGGAGCGCCCGGGGAAACCTGGACGAACGCCGGGCCGCCGTACGCGCCCGGCTGCAGAGATTGGAGGAACTGCGCAAATGCCTGTGAAATGCCAGACCATCATCACCTTTGTGGAAGAAATGGCGCCCAAGGCCCTGGCCCTGGAAGGGGACAACACCGGGTGGCAGGTGGGCCATCCCGAGAGTCCGGTCGAAGGCGTGCTGCTGGCCATGGACGTGGACGACGCGGTGGTGGACGAGGCCCTGGACATGGGCGCCGGCCTGATTGTCGCCCATCACCCGC
>JACUUW010000085.1 GCA_014859075.1 Desulforudis sp. | reverse complement strand
CGGGTCGAGGTCGAACTGATGGACTACCGTACGCCGGCCGCGAGCGGCCGTACCTTTGACCGGGTGGTCAGCGTCGGCATGTTCGAACACGTGGGGCGGCCCAACCTCCCGGTATACATGGCGGCGGTGCAGAAAATGCTGAAGCCGGGCGGCCTGTCCTTGCTGCATACCATCACCCACATGAACGAAGATCCGGTGAATCCCTGGATCGAAAAGTATATTTTTCCCGGGGGCTACATTCCCTCCCTGCGGGAAACGATTTGGCTGTTGCCCGAATATGACTTTCACGTCCTGGACGTGGAGAGTCTGCGCCTGCACTACGCCATGACGCTGGAACGGTGGGCCGAAAACTACGACCGGAATTACGCGCGCGTGGCCAGACAGATGGGTGAGCGGTTTGCGCGGATGTGGCGGCTGTACCTCCACTCCTGTGCGGCTTCGTTCCGGGTCAGCGGGCTCGACATCCACCAGATTTTGTTCTCCAAGGGATTGAACAACAACCTGCCCCTGACCCGGAACCACATTTATGAGAAGTGAGAGGTGAGAAGTTGGATCCCACTTCCAACCTCCCACGTCCCAGATCTCACCCGCGCGGCGACTCCGCCGCCTTCTATATCTGGTGCACCACCCTGTAGTCCGGAACGGTGACCCCATTGGCGGTCAGCACCTCGACCGCTTTTTCCAGGTTTTCAACCTTCAGCAGCACCAGGGCGTTTTCGGCCGACTTGGACACGAAGGCGTAGAGGTACTCGATGTTTGTTCCGGCTGAGTTGAGCAGATCAAGTACACCCGCCAGGCCGCCCGGCCGGTCGGGTACCTCAACGGCCAGCACCTCGGTCTCGCTCACCGTAAACCCGGCATCTTTCAAGACCTGGTAGGCACGGGCGGGCTCATTCACGATGAGCCTTAAAATGCCGAAGTCGGAGGTATCGGCGATCGAAAGCGCCCGGATGTTGAACCCATGGTCAGCCAGGAGCCGGGTTACGGCGGCCAGCCGGCCCGATTTATTCTCCAGGAAGATGGAAATCTGCCTTACCCACATTTTACATTCCTCCTTCGGTCTTACTGATTCTTATTGTAAACATCCCGCTTGTCGACTACCCTCTTGGCTTTGCCCTGGCTGCGTTCGATGGTTTTGGGCTCGACCAGTTTCACTTTCACCCCGATACCCAGTGTACCCTCGATTTCCCGCTGAATGGTCTTGCCCAAGGCCTCCAGGCGCCGTACCTCGTCGGCGAACACCTTTTCGGAAACCTCCACCCAAATCTCCAGTTGGTCCAGCGGACCCGAGCGGTCGACGACCAGCAGGTAGTGCGGTTCGGCCTGGCCGATTTCCAGCAGGGCGCTTTCCACCTGGGAGGGGAAGACGTTGACTCCGCGGATGATCAGCATGTCGTCGGTGCGTCCCATGATCTTGGACATCCGGACATGGGTTCGCCCGCAGGGACAGGGTTCCACGAAAAGCCTGGTGATATCGCGTGTCCGGTACCGGATCAGGGGGAAGGCTTCCTTGGTGAGCGTGGTGATCACCAACTCCCCTTCCTCGCCGGGCGGCAGTTGTCTTCCGGTCTCCGGGTCGATGATTTCAGGCAGAAAGTGGTCGTCGAAGAGGTGCAGCCCGGCATTGTAAAGACACTCACTGGCCACTCCCGGGCCGATGATCTCACTCAGGCCGAAAATGTCGATGGCCACGACGTTCAGTTTGTTCTCAATTTCCCGTCCCAGTTGTTGCGTCCACGGCTCGGCTCCGAAGACCCCGACCCGCAGGCGGATTCGGGAGCGGTCGGCGCCGGACTCTTCGAGCACTTCAGCAAGGTGCAACGCGTATGACGGCGTGCAGGCGAGCACCGTGGTGCCGAAGTCCTGCATCAGCATGATCTGGCGCTTGGTGTTGCCGACCGAAACGGGGACCACCGTGGCCCCGATTTTCTCGGCACCGTAGTGCACCCCGAGCCCTCCTGTAAACAAGCCGTAGCCGTAGGCGATTTGAACGACGTCATCCTGTTTTGTGCCGGCGCAGCTCAGGGTCCGGGCCATGACCTCCGACCAGGTGTCCACGTCCTGACGGGTGTAGCCCACCACGGTGGGTTTGCCGGTGGTGCCGGACGAGGCGTGCACCCTTACCGTGTTTTGCAGCGGCGTGGCGAACAAACCGAAAGGGTAAGTCCGGCGGAGGTCGTCCTTGGTGGTGAACGGCAGATGCGCCAGGTCGTCCAGGGACTGTACGTCACCCGGACGGATACCGGCCTCCCTGAGCACCCTCTGGTAGTGCGGCACGTTTTCATAGACCCGCCGGACCAGGTTTTGCAGGCGTTCCAACTGCAGCTTCCGACGTTGTTCGGGTGGCATACACTCCATTTCTTTATTCCAGTACATATCCTCATGACCTCCTAATATGCCATTTGGGGGTGGCCGGTACTCAACCGGTTGACTGGCAATCCCCCATCCTGAAACCCGCGTTGGTTATTTGATCATACTCCCATGCCGGTTTGACCGCAACCTTGGCGCAGAACACCTACTTGGGATCTTACATGATCCGCTTGTCGATAACCCGCTTGGCCTTTCCGGCGGTGCGCTCCAGTGACCGGTACTCCACCAGCTTTACCTTGGCTGTAATCTGAATGATGCTCTGCAGCCGCTCCTTGATCGTCCTCTCCAGGGTCTCCAGGTCACGGAAGGCGCCGGTGAAGTAGTCGGCGGCCAACTCCACCTGGACTTCGAACTCGTCCAGGTAGTCCCGGCGGTCGACGATGATCCGGTAGTGCGGGCTGACACCGTCGATTTCCATGAGCACTTCTTCCACCTGGGAGGGAAAGACGTTCACCCCGCGGATAATCAGCATGTCATCGGTGCGCCCCGAGACCCGGTGCATTCGCACCGTGGTCCGTCCACAGGGGCAAGGGGCGTAGTCGAGAGCCGTCAGATCACGGGTGCGGTACCGGATCAGCGGCAGACCTTCCTTGGTCAGGGTGGTGATCACCAATTCGCCCTCGGCACCGGGCGGCAGTTGTTCACCGGTCTCAGGGTCAATGATCTCCGGCAGGAAATGATCCTCCGAGATGTGTAACCCGTTCTGCATCCGACATTCGCCGGCCACGCCCGGACCGATCAACTCGCTCATGCCGTAGTTGTCGGTGGCCTTGAACCCAAAGGCCGCTTCAAGTCCGTCGCGGATACCCTCGGACCAGGGCTCCGAACCGAAAAGGCCCAAACGCAAGCCCAGCTTCGAGGGGTCAAGACCGATTTCCCGGGCCACCTCGGCGATGTACAGGGCGTACGTCGGGGTGCTGACCAGCACCGTGGTGTTGAAGTCCTGGATCAGCCTGAGCTGCCGCTGGGTGTTTCCGGCGCTTGCGGGCACCACGGTGGCCCCGACCCTTTCCAACCCGTAGTGCAGTCCGAAACCACCGGTGAAAAGGCCGTAGCTGAAGCAAATCTGCACTACGTCCCGAGGCTTGACCCCGGCCTGGACGACCACCCGGCCGACCAGCTCGGACCAGGTGCGCAGGTCCTTCTTGGTATAACCCACCACCGTCGGGAGCCCGGTGGTGCCCGAGGAGGCGTGGATCCTTACCAGTCTTTCGAGCGGCACCGCGAAGAGCCCGTACGGGTAGTTCTCCCGCAGGTCTTCTTTCACGGTGAACGGAAGATTTTGAAGGTCGGCCAGGCTTCTGATGTCCGGCGGCTTCAGCCCTGACTCCCGCAAACGTCCCCGGTAGAATGGGACTTTCCGGTAAACGCGAAGCACTACGGCCTTGAGCCGTTCGAGTTGCAGGATCTCCATCTCTTCGCGCGGCAGGGTTTCAATCCGGTCCCAGATCAAGTCTATACCAACTCCGTATTCGTCAAAGTGAACAATTTGGAAATGACACCCGGAATAATGAACATAATTCGCCCGGGAAAGGGTCTGTTCCTGCCGCAACGGCGATTTACTCGGGCATACGACCTCCCGTTCACCCGGCTGACAGGACCGTTCGGGGGGCGACTGCGACCGCTGACCAGCGCTATTCCCCAATGAACCGCGACATTTGACTTTTCACGTGCAAGTTCTTTTTCCGGTTTCGGTTGCCCGGTAGAATGTATTCAACCGGTAGAATGTATTCAATAATCACGATCGGTGCCTACCAGACGACAAAAGGGGGAGGACTTCCGTGGCTGTCAAGAAAGAGACAATAAGCACCTTGCTCGAGGAGAGCCGCATTTTTCATCCTGACGAACAGTTTACCAGGCAAGCCAATGTAAGAAACCGCGACATCTATGCCGAGGCCCGGGCGAATCCTAAGATTTTTTGGGCGATGCAGGCCGAGCGTCTGGACTGGATCAGCAAATGGGACCAGGTGCTGGACTGGAACCCGCCGTTCGCGAAGTGGTTTGTCAACGGTAAATTAAACGTGTGCTACAATTGTGTGGACCGGCATTTGGAGACTTGGCGGAAGAACAAAGCGGCGATCATTTTCGAAGGTGAACCCGGGGACAACCGGATTCTCACGTACTGGGACCTCTGGCGCGAGGTCACCCAGTTTGCCAACGTCCTCCGGATGCTCGGCGTCGGCAAGGGCGACCGCGTGGCCATCTACCTGCCGATGATTGCCGAAGCGGCCATCGCCATGCTGGCCTGTGCCCGGGTCGGGGCGCCGCACAGCGTGGTTTTCGGCGGTTTCAGCGCCGAGTCGTTGCACGACCGGATCAACGACGCGGGCGCGAAACTCTTGATCACCTCCGACGGCGGTTGGCGGCGGGGCAAAATCGTGCCCCTGAAGCGTAACGCCGACCTGGCGCTGGAGGGTTGTCCTTCGATCGAGAAGGTGCTCGTGGTTGAGCGCACCGGCCAGGAAGTGCCGATGAAAGAGGGCCGGGATTACTGGTACCACGACCTGGTGGTCGGGGTCACGGTGGGCGGACCCTGTGAGGAGATGGACAGCGAGGACATGCTTTTCATCCTTTACACCAGCGGTACGACCGGCAAGCCCAAAGGCGTGGTGCACACCACCGGAGGGTATTTAACCGGGGTGGCCGCCACCCACCACATGGTGTTCGATATGAAAGACCGCGACGTGTACTGGTGCACCGCCGATATCGGCTGGGTCACCGGACACAGTTACGTGGTCTACGGCCCGCTGGCCAACGGTGCGACCACCGTAATCTACGAGGGGGCGCCTGACTTCCCGGAGCAGGACCGGTTCTGGGCCATCTGTGAGCGCTACGGGGTAAACGTGTTCTACACGGCGCCCACGGCCATCCGGGCCTTTATGAAGTGGGGCGAGCACTGGCCGTCCCGGCGCGACCTCTCGAGTTTGCGCCTGCTGGGAACGGTGGGTGAGCCGATCAATCCCGAAGCCTGGATGTGGTACTACCAGAACATCGGCCAGGAGCGTTGCCCCATCGTGGACACTTGGTGGCAGACCGAGACCGGGATGATCCTGATCAGTGCCTTGCCGGGGATTATTTCCCAAAAGCCGGGTTCCGCTTCGGTGCCTATCCCCGGGGTGGAAATCGACGTCGTGGATAAGGAAGGCAACTCGGTGATGCTGGGCAAGGGCGGCTTTCTGGTCATCCGCGAACCCTGGCCGGCGATGCTGCGTACCGTTTACGGCGACGACGAGCGGTACATCCGCGAATACTGGAGCAAAATTCCCGGCCAGACCATCTACTTCGCCGGGGACGGAGCACGCCGGGATTACCACAACTATTTCTGGATTCTGGGCCGGGTCGACGACGTGATCAACGTCGCCGGTCACCGGTTGAGCACAATGGAGGTGGAAAGCGCCCTGGTGGACCACGCGTGGGTGGCCGAGGCGGCCGCAATCGGCAAAGCACACGAAATCAAGGGTCAGGCCATTGCGGTGTTTGTCACCCTCAAAGGCAAGTTCTTCAAGGAGCTGAAGGACGGGGCGAAGTCCAGGGCCGAGTTCACGTCCGAACTCAAGGCGCATGTAGTCAAGAAAATCGGGGCCATCGCCAGGCCTGATGACGTCTTTTTCGCCGCCGAACTACCGAAGACCAGAAGCGGTAAAATCATGCGGCGGCTCTTGCGGGACATCGCCGAAGGCCGGGCGCTGGGTGACACCACCACCCTGGCGGACCCCGCGGTCTGCCGTGAACTGAAGGAACGGTACGAAAGCAAGGAATCTTAAGCGCGCTCGGGGGTGGAAACACAGTTTTGTCCCAAACCATAGATCGGCCGCCGGGCAGACAAGAGATCACCGGCGGGTTTTCCCCGGAAGGGTGGTCTGCAAGCCCCAAGCAACCATAGACAGACGGAAGTTCTATGCGCAGGAACAGGTCGTCGCCTATGGTTTTTTTCCGAGTTAGTTGATGATGACTTTTTTCCAAGTTCAGCTGAAGAAGGAGTTTTAGAATGAGCGACATTCCAACCGGGAATACGGGCGAGGACATTCACACTTCACCTGACGGGACCCGCTACGAGGTGCACAGCGAACAGTACCTGCACCTGGTGATGAGTAAGCAGTTGAAACTGAGTCTAAAGTGTTTTGCGGTTTTTGTCATTATTTTGGTGGGTGTTCCGCTGGCCAACTTCTACCTGCCGCAGATCATGAACTACCGTATTTGGGGATTTACTTTCACCTGGCTGTTTCTCGGTGTGCTGTTTTACCCGTTGACCTGGCTGATCGCCCGGATCTACGTCACCCGTTCCCTGGCCCTGGAGCACGACATCAGCACCCGGGCCACCTGGGAAGAGGGGAGCGTGCACCATGGCTGAGATCGCCTGGATTCCGCTCGTATTTGTTACGCTGCTTGTCCTGGCCACCATCGGCCTGGGGATCTGGGTACAGCGCTCGGTGCGCAGCACGGCCGACATGTACGTTGCCTCACGCGCGGTGAGCGTACCGATGAATTCGGTCGCCATCTCGGGGCTGTATCTCTCCGCCGCCTCGTTCATGGGCGTGGCGGGCATGGTGATGAAGTTCGGTTACGACGTGCTGTGGTATCCCACGCTGTACGCGGCCGGTTACCTGTTCCTGCTGCTCTTTATCGCCAGCCCCCTGCGGCGGTTCGGAGCCTACACCATTCCGGACTTTGCGGAAGGCCGGTATTCGAACTCATCCTTCCGGAAGATCGCGGTGGTGTTTGTGCTGGCGATCGGTCTATTCTACACCATGCCGCAAATGAAAGGTGCCGGCGTGGCCCTGGTGAACATCCTGCACACTCCTTACTGGGTGGGCGTGGTGCTGGTCGGCTCGGTGATCACCTTCAACGTGGCGCTGGGCGGGATGAAGGGAATCACCTTTGTGCAGGCGTTTCAGTACTGGGTGAAACTGTTTGCTGTTTCGGTGCCCATCTTCATTCTCTTCGCCTTCATCGGCGGCTACCCGGGGCAGATGGCCCAGTTCGGGAACCAGGGGGAGGCCGGCAAGGCCCTGCCCCACTTCCACGATGACCATCAGATCACGTACAGGCCGGTGGCGCCGGCTAACCACGTGGTTTTTCCGGCGCCCATTTCGGGGCGGTTCGCCAATGGTGCCGAGGTGGCGATGGCGATGTCCCGGGCCCTGCCACCCGGAAGCGACCCCATCGCTCCGGAGGAACTGTTTGTTTCCAGCTTGCCGGCTGAGAAAGTGGTCCGGCACATCGCCGGTAAGGAAATGGCACTGTACGTATTTCCGGCCGGTGCGAAGTTTTCGACCGCCGGGCCTCTGTTGGTGACCAAGGACGGGGCACCCGTCATCGTGCGTGATCCGTCGACGCGGGAAGATAAGGAACTCAAGGTTACAGCCAAGCTGATGCTGTTCCCGCTGCCCGATCAGGACCGGGTGGTGGTTGAATACGCCCGTGGTGAGGTCGTGCCCAACGCGCCCGCCGACAAGACATGGTTGGAACCGTTCGGCCCACTGACCAACAAGTACGGCTACCCGGTGCTCTACACTTACTCGTTGATCCAGATCGG
>JACUUW010000084.1 GCA_014859075.1 Desulforudis sp. | reverse complement strand
TAGGCCGGGTTGCGTGGTTACCGGGCTCGCGCGGAGCGGTGGGTATGGGACAACGGCAACGTGGAAACGGAGCCCCTGCCGCCGAGCTTCTACCATCCGGTGCCCGAGATTATTGCGGTCGGCACCAGGGAGACTACCTCGGTAATAGTTGTTCCCGGAGGCCTGACTCCGGAAGAACCCGCATCGGGCGACAATGATCTGGAACCCCCGGTGATGACTGAGGAAGGCAGGATGTACACTCCACCCCACCCCTGAGGGAAACAGCCCGGAGGAAATACGGGAGCGGCGGGCGGGTCTTGACAGTGAGACCGGATCAGCGGCGGAAGGTAGAACCCGCCGCTTTTTTAATAGTCTTCCGGTCGGCGGCATATAGATTGAGAAACGAGTCTGGAGCCTTCAGACTGGGAGGGATAGGGTTTGAACAAGATTGTCTTTTGTGGTCGTAACGATTCCGGCAAATCAATGGTTCTTGGAGAGGTTTACGGCAAGCTGAGGTTGAGGGGATATCAGCCTCTGGCCATCGGCTCAGGAGTGCAGGACGAAAAGCCGTATCTGTACAAGGGTGTGGACCCGCTCTTCGTGAGTATCGCCGTTCCCGACCCCGGCACCGATGTGGCCGAGGATATAGAACGGGTCATCCGGTCCAGCATCACCCACATCAAGGAGAGGAACCAGCTGATACTGCACGCCCGGAAAGCATTGGACGAACTGAACAAAGTGCGGTCGATCCTGGAGTTGGGCCACCTTTCCCACCGGGATATTCCACCGGTGGCAGCCATGCCGGACGTGGTGCTGATTGAGTCGGTCGGGATCAATGACGGTTACCGTGCCCAGGAAGCCCGGCAGTTGGCCGATATCCTGGTGAGTGTTGTGCCCGCCGGGATGAAGAGCGAAATCCTCATGGAGCCGGGAAACATATTGCTGGAAGAGGCGGACATCATTGTGGTTACGAAAATCGACATCACGCCCCGCAGCGAAGCGTCAACCACGGTCAAGCTGCTGCAGCGATTTTTCAGGTACAAACCCATTATTCCGGTCGTGGCAACCCAGGGTGTGCACGTTGACCTGGTGTTGGATGAAATCATCAAGCGGTTTTCCGAACCGCTGCTTCTGCTGGACAGCACGGAAGTCATTTCGCCCTAATAGAGAGACAAAATTAGCTTTGTACAGGTAGCCTGATCAGTGCTATAATTTGTCTAATATTCCACCCAAGAGGTCTAGGCATTGATCTTCCAGCAGAGAATCGTTCAAGGGCCCCTGCAGATTATCATGGGGATTGTGGGCTTGACCGCCTTCATCATCGGGGTGGCCGGGGTTTGCCTTAACGTGGTTCTTGCTCCGGTCGCCGCACGCGAGACACCCCCGGTAGTGGTGGAGATTCCACCAAACGTTTCGACCGCGCAGATTGCTAAGATTTTGGCCGACCGGGACTTGGTGCGGAACCCGGTGGCTTTCCGTTTGTATACCAGACTTGCGGGCCTCGACGGCGCGTTGAAGGCCGGGGAGTATGAAGTGTCCCCGCACTTGTCGACGCCGGAGATCGTTGAGTTTTTGGTTCAGGGTCGCGTAAGGCTGAGCGCTTTCAACGTCCCCGAGGGTCTCAACGTGGACCAGACCATCAAGGTGTTGGTTGAACGCGGCCTGGGAGATCAAGAGACCTTTGCAGGGGTGTTGCGTGAGATTGCAGCGACTCACCTACTAGGTTATCCACAGCCCACGGGACAATACAGTCTGGAGGGCTATCTTTATCCGGACACCTACCTGGTTGCCCCGGGTGCCGGTGAGGGAGAGATCGTCAGGTTTATGCTTTCGCGTTTTGAGGAGGAAGTGGAGCGGTTGGATCTGACCACCCGTGCCGACGAATACGGCTTGACCCTGCACGAAGCGGTGACCTTGGCCTCTCTGATCGAGCGGGAGGCGCGGGTCGCCGAAGAGCGGCGAGTCATTTCGGGAGTGATCCACAACCGTCTGGAACGGGGCATGCTGCTTCAGGTGTGCGCCACCGTGATCTACGCCCTGGGCGACTGTTCCCGGGAGGTTGTACTTGAAGCCGATCTGGAGGTGGACTCCCCCTACAACACCTACCTGCACCCCGGGCTTCCGCCGGGTCCCATCGCCAGCCCGGGACGGGATTCCCTGCTGGCCGCTGTCGACCCGGAGGAACACGACTACCTCTACTACGTGGTCAAGCCCGACGGCAGCCACGCCTTCTCTCGCACCCTCGCCGAGCATAACGCGAACAAACGCCTCTATCTCCCGTAATCCGCACCGCGCACTGCACAGTCCTGGGGGCAACAGCCCGGGTCGGCACCCCTGAAGACAGCCCAAACCAGACCGAGAGCCGGCGGCGACGTACTAAAGAAGCCGCTTTCGGGCAATCCTATTCCCAAACTAGCCGACGTCCTTGGGTACTCAAACGGTTCCCTTGGAGCGGCGGTTTAGAGAGGGATTGGGCAAACAGTGGATCGAGTGCGCTACCGGCGCTTGGCCTGGATTTTCGTGGGGTTCTTGATTGTGCTGGCGGCCCTGACCTGGAGGCTTAACGAAATCCAGATCAGGCAGCACGCCGTTTATGCGCCGGCCAAGCTTAGTCAGAATACGGTGGAGGTGTCTATGGAACCGGTCCCACGGGGCCTCATCCTGGACCGAAACCTCGTCGACCTGACGGGGAAGCGGATAGCCCTCCGGATCGTGGTGATTCCGCAACTGATTGAAGAGCCCGGGAAGTTAGCGGCCGGACTGTCCGAGATCATGGGTGTAGAAGACGACGAGATACACGGATATTTGAAGAACCCGGGCATATTGCCTTACGCGGTTTCTCAGGCGCAGAAAAGGAGTATCTTGACCCGGGGCTGGACCGGCGTGGGGGTTTTGCCCGTGACTTTCAGATACGGTGAACGGCCCCTGGCTACGCATACCGTGGGGCATCTGGGCCCATGCACCGGAGCCGACAATGAGCCGATCAGCCGCGATGGGTCGTGTTGCGAACCGGGTGAACTTGTAGGCAAGTCGGGTGTGGAAAGGCTCTATCAGACAGCGTTGAGGGGTTCAAGCCCCGGTGCGGTGGTGCGGGTATTTCTCGACGCCCGGGGCCGTCCGCTCCCGGGTTTGGGGCTGGTGGTCGAAGCCGGGGCGGTTGACGACGGCCGTCACGATGTCCGGATGACTCTGGATCTCCGTATCCAGCAGATCGTGGAGGAGGTCGCGGACGAAGAGATCGAATCCGGTGCGGTAGTGGTGATGGATGTTACCAGCGGGGATATCCTGGCCCTGGCTTCCCGCCCCCACTACCATCCGGAGCGGGTTGGAGAATACCTCGCATCTGGAACCGCGGACGTTTTTAACAACCAGGCGTTGGCGCTTTTCCAGCCCGGATCGATCTTTAAGATCGTGGTTGCCGCCGCAGCCTTGGAAGAAGGGCTGGTTACACCGGAGACCACTTTTGACTGTACGGGTCATGGGGATGAGCTCGTCAAATGCTGGTTACCTGAGGGCCATGGTTCGCTCAGCTTCGCCGAGGCCTTCGCCGTCTCCTGCAACCCGGTCTTTGCCCGGCTGGCGCTCGAACTGGGCGGCGGCAAACTGGCCGAGTATGCCAAACGCTTCCGGCTGGATAACCAGGAGGTGATCGGCTATCGTACCACTCCGGACGGGCGGCAGGACTTCGGCCTGATTGAACGCCCGTTTAACCTGGTCAACGCCGGGGTTGGACAGGGGCCGGTGCTTCTGAGTCCGGTACAGATAACTGCGCTGGTGGCGTCCATTGGACGGGATGGAATATACATCAACCCAAGGCTTGTCAGTGAAACCCGCCACCGCAACCAGGCGGTGGAGACTTTTCCGGCAGGGACACCGGAGCGTATCATGACAGCCCAAACGGCACGGACGCTGGCCGAACTCATGGGACTGGTAACCATCGATGGCCAGGGGGCGAAGGCTTTCGTGCCCGAATGGGGTAGCGCGGGCAAGACCGGTACGGCCCAAGTCGGGGGAGGCACCAACAATGCCTGGTTTTCCGGCTATTTTCCGGTTACCGATCCCCGTTACGCGGTGACCGTATTGGTGCGGGGCGACGGGAGCGGCGGCGAGACCGCCGCCCCCATATTCAGGTCGATCGCCGAGCGAACGATAATAGAACTACCCTAGGGTTGGGCGGTTGGAGAGCCGGCGTAACACAGTTTACGGCATATGCTTTACTTCACTAGTCCAGTCGTAATAAGATAACAGTAAACTTGAAAACTTTCAGAGAGACGGTGGTTCTTATGCCGGTCAGGGGCCAGCAGATACGCACCCTGCGTGAAGAAAGGGGCTACACCCTCCGGGAACTGGCCAACAGGGCGAACCTTTCGCTGTCCTACCTGAGCGAAATTGAGAGAGGGTCCAAATGTCCGTCCTTAAAAACGGTCGACAAACTGGCCCGGGCACTCGATGTGCCACGAAGCGGATTGGTGGAGAACGAGCAGCGGGACCGGGGTCTTTCCATAGGGGACAAAATCCGACTTCTGCGCAAGGAGAGGAAGATGTCTTTGGCTGACTTGGCGCAGGATGTCGGGATTTCCACTTCGTATTTGAGTGAGATTGAGCGGGGCACGGTTTATCCTTCGTTGTTTATCTTGAAGCAGTTGGCCAGGGGAGTCGGGGTTCCGCCGCTTGTACTCATGGGCTACGAGGGATCCCTAGGGCACAAGCTCAAGATGCTGCGTGAGGGATACGGCATGACTCAGGCCGAGCTTGCGCGCAAAGCCGGGGTTACCGCCGGACTGATTGGACAGATTGAACACGCGAGGGTACACCCCTCTCTGAAAACGCTGGAGAAACTGGCCCTGGCCACGGGGGTTTCCCCCTGCTACTTTGTTCTTGAGCCCGGCGCTGTTGACCAGTTGATCAGGATAATGAACCCCGAACTATGGGATCTGCTGCTGGAGCCCAACACGCAGGCGGTGCTCAGCTTGGTCTGCAACCTAAACCAGACCGATCTGCAGTTCATCCTGAAGTTCATTCAGCTCTACAAACAGTCAAAGCCAGAATGACTTGAGGTCGGTACTTTTGAAAAAGTGGTGTAATAAATATTGCCAGCGAAAATGGTTTATATTACAATATTAAGGCGATGGCGCAATTATGGTGTGGCTTGAGGGGGAGGTGTGCGGTTCTTGCCGGTTTACGATTTTAAGTGCCAGGGTTGCGGGCGTAGGTTTACCGTCTTGGTCAGCCTTTCAGGGAGGGACAAATTAGTCTGTCCGAAGTGCAAGAGCGAAAATATCCGACAGACTATTTCCCCCTTCAGTTTATTTGGTCGGAGGTCGTCCAGGGATGCCTGTGGGTCAGGCGGTTTGGGCGGTGGTTGAAGGTTATGATTGGGGAACAGTATGTTCCCCAAAATAATGTTGGAAGGATGGTCTCATTACAATGATAATCGAGATCAACGAGCAGACTTTTGAGAATGAAGTCTCCAAGAGCAAGCAACCTGTGGTCGTTGATTTTTGGGCGGCCTGGTGTGGTCCGTGCCGGAGCTTGGCCCCGATAATGGAACAACTGGCCGAGGAATACTCCGGCAAGGTCAAGTTCGGCAAGGTGAACGTCGACCAGAACCAGGCACTGACCGTCCGTTTTGGGATCAAAGGAATACCGACTCTGCTTTTTTTCAAGGACGGCCAGGTGGTTGATCAGGAAGTCGGTTTTATTCCCCGAAACGTAGTGGTCGAAAAGATTGGGACCCTTTTGAACTATAAGTAGGTTTGTCGCATATGATGCACCGGGTTGGGCCGGTTGTCGGTCGACCTTGCACGAGCGGTGACCGTTCTGGTTCTTCCTTGTGGCCTGATTGGTTTTGTGGTATACTATCTTCGGTAAGTGCGTTTTCCCGCAGGATTTCCGAAGGAGTGGGTTCCGTCCCACTCCTTTGCGTTAAACGAGTTGTAGTTTAATTGGAGGTGCAACAGATGATCTCCCGCAACGAAATCGCCGGTCGGGTGGAAGAACTGGCCCGGACGATCGGAGCCCGGCATGGGGTGGAAATCGTCGAAGTATTGTTTGTCAGTGAAGGCGGACGGTGGTGCCTGCGGGTGTTTATAGATAAACCCGGGGGGGTGGACTTGAAAGACTGTGAAACTGTCTCCCGGGATCTTGACCGGGTTTTGGATGAAGAGGATTTCATTTCGTACTCTTATGTTCTCGAGGTGTCGTCGCCGGGCTTGGAACGCCCGTTGAAGCGGGTGGAAGACTACACACGGTTTGCGGGACGACTGGTGCAAATCAGCACTTATGCGCCACAGGATGGGAGGAAGAAGTTCACCGGCCGGCTTAAGGGCGCCGGCGACGGCGGTGTGAGCATCGTGGTCAATGGGCATGAGATCACTGTGCCCTGGAATAACATTGCCAAAGCCCGGCTTGCCGTTGAACTGTAGGTGTCTAATTATTAGGAGGTCAAAAATGAATAGCGAGTTTCTTACAGCCTTACGGGATCTGGAAAAGGAGCGCAGCATCAGTGTTGAGGTGCTCCTCGAGGCCATTGAAGCGGCACTTCTCTCGGCTTACAGGCGTAATTTCGGGACTTCGCACAACGCCCGGGTGCACATCGACCGTGAAACCGGGGACTGCAAAGTCTTTGCGCGCCGCACGGTTGTTGACGAGGTGGAAGATCCTCAGGATCAAATTTCCTTGGAAGAAGCTAGGGAACTGAGCCCTGCTTATCAGATAAACGATGCGATCGAATCGGAGATTACTCCACGGAATTTTGGGCGCATTGCGGCCCAAACGGCCAAGCAGGTAGTGGTGCAGCGAATCCGTGAAGCCGAAAGGAACATGGTTTTCGAGGAGTTCGCCAGTCGTGAAGGGGACATCGTCACCGGAGTGGTGCAGCGCATTGAACAGCGCAACGTGTACATAGAACTGGGCAAAACGGAAGCGATACTAAGCCCCGCGGAGCAGATTCCCCGGGAGAACTACCGGCCCGGCCAACGCTTGAAGACCTATATCGTTGAAGTGAAAAAGACGACCAAGGGTCCCCTGATCCTGGTTTCCCGTACCCACCCGGGCTTGCTGAAGCGGTTGTTTGAACTGGAGGTTCCCGAACTCCAGGATGGTTTTGTGGAACTGAAGGCGGTGGCCCGCGAGGCCGGCATACGTTCAAAAATCGCCGTGTACTCAAGGGAAGAAAACATTGATCCGGTCGGAGCCTGTGTAGGGCCCAAGGGCGCCCGGGTACAGTCGATCGTACACGAGTTGAACGGCGAGAAGATCGATGTTGTAAAATGGAGCGCTGATTCCTCGAAGTTTGTGGCCAGCTCCCTGAGTCCGGCCAAGGTGATTGCCGTAGAGGTCTGGGAGGATGAAAAAATTGCCAGGGTGATCGTGCCGGACTTTCAGCTTTCGCTGGCCATCGGCAAGGAAGGTCAGAACGCCCGCCTTGCCGCCAAGCTGACCGGTTGGAAGATTGACATCAAGAGCGAGACACAGATGGCGGAAATCTACCGGGAATATCTTGATCAGCAGGATCTGGAGGCGGAAGGTTACGAGCAGTAACGGCCCGGACGGCGGTTGGGTGACTGAAAAACTTCGTGGGAAGGTGGATGCATGCCAAAGAAAAGGAAAGAACCGCTGAGGATGTGCCTGGGCTGTCGGGAAATGCGGCCCAAAAAGGATCTGACCCGGTTGGTATGCACCTCCGCCGGAACCGTGGAAATAGACCCAACCGGAAAACGCCCGGGTCGGGGGGCCTATGTCTGCGGGAGCAGTGACTGTGTGCAACGGGCTGTGGAGACGAGGAGGCTGGGGAAAGCCCTGAGGCAAGGGTTTTCAGCGGAGGCGGTCCAGAACCTCCGGAAGGAGTTGGAGAGGCGTGAAGGTGGTGCTTAAACTTCTGGGGTTGGGTCAGCGGGCCCGCAACGTTGTTTCGGGCGACGAAGGGGTGCGGGCCAAACTGGAACGGCACCAGGCCAGGTTGGTCATTGTCGCCCGGGACGCGGCACCAGCCACCAGGAGAGATTTCTCATCATTATCAGCGCGGTACTCTGTTCCGTGTGTCGAGTTCGGTACCAAGGACG
>JACUUW010000083.1 GCA_014859075.1 Desulforudis sp. | reverse complement strand
GGCCAGGATCGCGCCGGCCGGCAGCCCGGTCTCCTCCCGCACCGCGAAGACGTACTCCACCTTACCCACCAGACGGATGACCAGCGCCTCCACGTCTACCCCCCGGCTCTTGGCAAAGCCCAACGCCGCCTTGGTCGGCCTGCCGTCAATATCAAACGCCGCTTTTTTCGGCGGACCCTTCACCTCCCGGGCCAAAGGCGCCTGGCCGGCGGCCAAGCCCTGGATGTAGAGGGTCAGCCGCCGGGGCGTGCCGTAAACCGCGAGCGCCTCGTACGCCAGCCGGTATTCTTCCAGCAGGGCCGCACCTTTGGCAGCCAACTCCGCTAGTGCGGGGGCCAGGAAGCGGGCCGGGATTTCTTCAGTTCCGATTTCCAGGATGAAGTCAGCGGCCATTCGGCGCACCCCCTTTAAGCAGCGGGAAACCAAGCTGTTCCCGCTGTTTGACGTAGGCCTGGGCACACCCGCGGGCCAGGGCACGCACCCTGGCGATGTAGCCGGTGCGCTCGGCAACGCTGATGGCGCCCCGGGCGTCCAGCAGGTTGAAAGTGTGGGAGCACTTCAGCACGTAGTCGTAGGCCGGGAGCACCAGACCCTCCTCCAGGACCCGCTGGGCTTCCCGTTCGTAGCTGTCGAACAGGTCGTGCAGCATCTCTACCTGGGCGATTTCGAAATTGTAGCGGGAATGCTCGACTTCGCCCTGGAAGTGCACGTCGCGGTAGGTCAATCCCACCGTCCAGTCGATGTCGAAGACGTTGTCCCGACCCTGCAGGTAAAGCGCGAGCCGTTCCAGTCCGTAGGTGATCTCGGCCGAGACCGGTTTCAGGTCGAAACCGCCGCACTGCTGGAAGTAGGTGAACTGTGTGATCTCCATGCCGTTCAGCCAGACTTCCCAACCCAGTCCCCAGGCCCCGAGGGTCGGGGATTCCCAGTTGTCCTCCACCAGCCGGATGTCGTGTTCCAGCGGGTTGATGCCGATCGCCCGCAGGCTGTCCAAGTAAAGATCGATGACGTCATCCGGTGATGGTTTCAGGATCACCTGGTACTGGTAGTAGTGCTGCAGGCGGTTGGGATTTTCGCCGTAGCGGCCGTCGGTCGGCCGGCGGGATGGTTCCACGTAAGCCACGTTCCACGGTTCGGGACCGAGCACCCTCAGAAAGGTCGCCGGATTCATGGTCCCGGCCCCCTTTTCCACGTCGTACGGCTGCTGGATAAGACAGCCCCGCGCACCCCAAAAACGGTCAAGGGTCAGAATCAAGTCCTGAAAGTACAAGTGAATCACCTCTCTTAGAACCAGAATTCAGAATCCAGAATCCATAAGTATAGGAATCATTCTTTTAAGAATACAGAATTCAGAATCCAGAAGCTGGAGGCAACACCACACCGAGAACAAAGATTTCCACTGCCTAGTGCTGTCGACCAATGTGGCGAGCACACTCTCAGAGATCTGCACCTGAAGCCTACTCCCACCGATGCTTCATTCTGATCCTTGGTTCCCCATTCTGAATTCTGAATTCTGGATTCTGAATTCTAAAAAATATCACTCGCTGGGACAAAAGTCAAGTTTTTCCCCAATCCGCGGTACGGGTCATCCCCGCAGCTTCCTCAAGAAGACCAGGCTCTTTGGTTCGTATTCCAGTTGGTAACAAACCGAAGCTTGCAGAACGGCGGCCAGTTCCTGTTCAGTCGCCGCATCGGTCCGCAGACGCCCGAGCCGGTCGAGCGGCCAGTCCAGTAACTTGGCCAGTACCTGGACGGTGGCCGGCCGGCAGGGAATGACCTGCGGGCCGTCGGCCCGGCACTTTCCGCAGAGGACGCCGCCCAGGTGCGGGCTGAAACGCAACGGAGGCGTCACGGGGCATTCCCCGCAGACGGTGCAGACGTCCAGTTCCGGACGCAGGCCCGACAGGGCCAGGAGGCGGCTCTCAAAGAACCGGACGAGCAGGTCGCGCCGGTCTCCGGCCAGGCGGCGCAACACCCGGAGTAGGAGAAGGTAAATCCGTGCGTTCGGCTGGCCCTCGGGAGTAAATCCTTCCACCAATTCGCACAGGTAGCTGGCCAAGCTGAAAGTCTCCAGGTCGTCGTGCAGGGAGCTGAATTCCTCGACGGCCTCGGCCTGGCGGATCACGTCGATTTCCCGGCCCCGTTCCAGGAGGAAACGCGACCGGCACAGAGGCTGGACGGCGCCGCGTTTCCGGCTGGTCGGCCGGGACGCGCCGTGGGCCCAAACCCGGAGCCTGCCGCATTCGGGGGAAAAAAGCACCAGAACCCGGTCGGCATCCCGGACGGGTGACGCGCGCAGCACGATTGCTTCAGTTTGATAGAGTTTCACGCCACTGACCTTTCCTTTTTGCCTTAAATCAAGTAGAATTCTAGCGAGACCGCTGCACAACTCTTGCATCCCACTTCACAATGCCATGCTCGTTTGTCGCGGCCTCAAAGAACTACGGATTAAACCAACGATTACTGACTTACTGGTACGCTTTGCAGCAAAGTTCCTAGATCCAGCAAAGCCTTTAAAGAGGGGGGCGGGGCAACAAATGCGGTTTGTGGTGGCAATGACGGGCGCCTCTGGTGCGGTCTACGGCATCAGCATCCTGCGCGAACTGGCGGCTCTTGGGGTTGAAACCCACTTGGTCGTCAGCCGGGCCGCCCGGTACATCATCCGGCAGGAAACCGGCCTTGATCCGGACGAGGTATCCCGCCAAGCCACTTGTGCCTACGGTGAGGATGACTTTGACGCCGACATCGCCAGCGGCTCCTTCCGGCACGACGGGATGGTAATCGTCCCGTGCAGCATGAAGACCCTGGCCGGAGTGGCCCACGGCTACGCCGAGAATCTAACCCAGCGGGCGGCCGATGTCACCATCAAGGAGCGCCGCCGACTGGTGCTGGTGCCCAGGGAAACTCCGTTGAGCCCGATTCACCTTGAGAACATGCTGAAGCTGGCCCGGATCGGAGTGACCATAATGCCCCCTGTACCCGCCTTCTACCTCCGCCCCCGCAACGTCGAGGAACTGGTGCTGTTCACCACGGCGCGCGTCCTGGACCAACTGGGAGTGGAACACGACCTCGCCGGCCGCTGGGGGGAAAAATTCCGCTTTCTTGGAAGCCTGACCTCCCGGCACCCGTGATTAACCGACAAACCTGAAGAAAATAATCGACGCCACCGTGAAGTAGATCATCAGGCTGATGACGTCCATGACGGTGGTGATGAACGGTCCGGAAGCCAGGGCCGGGTCCACGCCCAGCCGGCTGATAAGCAGGGGGAACAGACTGCCGATAACGGTGGCCACGACCATCCCCGCGGCCAGGGACGTTCCGACCACCACGCCCAGCATCAGCGAGTCCAGCCAGAAGGCGGCGATGCCCGCCAGGACCACCCCGCTGACCGCCCCCACGATCATCCCTACCCGAATTTCCTTGAAAATGACCCCGAACACCCGGCGTGAATCGACCTCTCCGGTCGCCAGGCCCCGCACCACCACCGCCAGGGTCTGGGTGGCCACGTTCCCGGGGCCGCCCGCCATCACCGGCATAAAAAAGGCCAGCGCCACGATGCCGGCCAGAGTGTCCTCGAAAAACTTGATCACGCTGCCAGCCAGGAGGGCGCCGAACAGCAGGGCCATCAGCCAGGGCAGACGGCGGCCGGCCCGCTGCAAGTCACCCAGTTCCAGGTACCGCTCCTGGTGCACGTTGGCCAAACGGAGGTAGTCCTCCGTTGCTTCTTCTTCAATCACGTCGAGCACGTCGTCGACGGTGATGATGCCGAGCAGTTCCCCGTCGTCCCCGACTACCGGGATGGCCAGGAAGTCGTACTTGGCCACCACCCGCGCCACTTCCTCCTGGTCCGTGTGGACGTTCACGCTGATCACGTTTGTCCGCATCACGTCCTCGATCCGGGCGTCGGGGGCGCTTACGATCATCTCCCGGAGCGAGATGACCCCTACCAGTTGGTTATGATCGTTCACCACGTATACATAGTACACGGTTTCAGCGTCGGGCGCCGTTTCCCGCAGCACCTGGATGGCCCGGTCGGCCGTCAACTCCTTGTTGATGGCCACGAACTCGGTGGTCATGATGCCGCCGGCCGTTTCCTCGCCGTACTCGAGCAGTTCGGCGACGTCCTCGGCCTCGGCGCCGGACATTAACCCAAGGTAGCGCGTCTGCTGGTCCTCGGGCAGGTCGCCGATCAGGTCGGCCGCGTCGTCAGTGGACATCTCCTGCAGGATCCGGGCGCTGGCCCGGGAGCCCAAACCCTCCAGCAGCGGGGGAATCTCATCGGCGTCCAACTCGAACAGTACCTGCGCCGCCCGTTCACTCTCCAGATGGCTGAGCAGCTTGACCCGCTCTTCCAGTTCGAGAGTGCGCAGGATCTCCGCAAGGTCCGCGTAGTGGGTCTCCAACAAAAAATAACGGAGCTGCGTTGAATGCTTCTCAGAGAGCAAGTCCTGGATTTTCCGGCAGGTTGCTTCGAAATTCTCCATCTTTATTACCCCCGTTAGGCCACACTCAATGTATCAGCTTTTACCACCCATGTCAACGCGTTCGAACAGAAGCAAGGGCGTGAAAACAGCAGCGTCTCTAACCGTCCGGTGCAATTGACCGGACAAGCTTCAATTGTCCTGGTAACGACCCGGACCGGTCGAGAACGAAAGGAATGACGGCGGTGTCGGGAGGAAAACACCGTCCCCAAAAAGAAACCGGCGGGAGCCCCCGGGGGTGCCCGCCGGTCATTTCGTCATTGGTTTCTAGGGTATTATGCGGCGCCCGCCCAGAAACCGGCTGCTGTAGTACTGGTGGGCGTTCATATCGGTCCAAATTACGCTGCCCCCGGCCGAACTCGCGTGCAGGAACTGTCCGTTTCCGTAGTAAATGCCGACGTGAGAGGCACCGGCCTGGTAAGTGGTAAAAAACACCAGGTCACCGGGCTGCAACTCGCCGCGGCTTACCGGGGTGCCCGCCGTGAACTGGTCGTACGAAGTGCGCGGGAGCGAGATGCCGTGGTGGCCGAAGACGTGAAAGGTGAAACCGGAGCAGTCAAACCCCCCGGGCCGGCTGCCGGCCCAGCGGTAGGGATGTCCCAGCAGTGACCGGCCGTAGTCGAGGATGGTCTGCACACGGTCTCCGGAACGGCTGGGCACCGGGGCAGGGGCTGCCGCCGCACTCGGGACGGGAATAATCAGTACCTGCCCGATAGCCAGAAAATCATTCTCGACGTGGTTTGCTTGCTTCAGAGCGGCCACTGAACATCCGGTCTTCTTGGCGATGCTCCAGAGGGAATCCCCCGCCGTTACTATGTACTCAATGGGGGGCGGGGATTTCGTCTGTTCGGTTTCCGGGGCGCCCGATGCGGCTGCCGCCGTCTCTCCATCCGGGGCTGATGCTGCGGCCGGCGGGACGGTATTCCCCAAGCCGGGTATCACCAGCACCTGGTTGGGGTAAACGAGATCGCCTTGCAGATCGTTCGCTTGCTTCAGGGCCTCAACCGTGATACCCAACCGGTTTGCGATCGCCCAGAGTGAATCACCCGACTGAATCACGTACTGCGTCTGATTCGCCGCCGCGGGGGCGACAAAACCGGCTTTCTCCGCCGGAAGACTGCTCAAACCCCACACCAAACCGGCCGCTGTACCAATCATACAGATTTTAGCCAGCCACAACCCCAAGTGTTTCTTCAAGCACTTTTCACCACCAATCCCTTTTTCATCCTTTTTTTAGATACTGAAAGCCATTTTCGGCGGCACACTGGGTAATTCCTGCCCGCCGACGGTACTTCTCCCCAAAAATAGACAAAAGGCCCGGGAACCCGGGTCTTTTGTCATACGTATTACTGGGCCAAAAGCTTGACTGATTCCTTACCGCTCCTCCGACTCACCGCTTCCGGCGACCGACATCTGTCTCCGCCAGGCCTTCTTGCGGACGGCCTCCTGCAGCACGTTCCGCTTGTTGTCGAGAAGCCCGCTCTGGATCCGCACCACCAAGTCTTCCATCACCTGTTTGACTTGGGGGCCACGGCCGACCACCGCCGCCACCTCGCCCCCGCTGATCGCCAGGTCTTCCGGGTAGAAGGGTACCCGGTCGATGACTTCCCCAATCATCGCCTCCAGTTGCATGTTTTCTTCAAGAACGGCTTCGTGATCCACCTTCCCCCCCAGCAGGTCAGCCCGGCGCAGAATGAGACTCTGTCCCAACGCTTCCACCAGTTCCTTGCGCCCGTGAAAGCCTGGTGCCAGACGCTTCAGCCACTTCACCACCGCCTGCTCCCCGGGCACGGGGTGATCCATGTGGGCCCGCACCAGCCAGATCACCCGCTTAATGAATGACGGCGGAAACCTCAGCCGGGTGAGGATTTCGCCGGTGATTTCGGCACCCCGGCCGGCGTGACCGTAGTCGGCGGGCAGGCCGCGCCGGTTGGTACGGCGCACATCCGGAAGCCCCTTGGCCACGTCGTGCAGCAGGGCCGCCCAGCGCAGTTCAGGCTCCGGCGGCACAGTGGACACAACCCGTAGGGTATGTTCCCACACATCCAGGCGGTGGTATTCCCGGTTCTGTTCGACACCCGCCAGGCGGGCCACCTCGGGCAACACGGGCACGCTTACCGGGAACCCGTCCACCCGTCCCCGGCAGGTCGTCGCCAAAAGGCCGGTCGCCCGCATCATCTCCAACCCTGCGGGAGCGTACTCAGCGCGGAGCACCTTGTCGATCTCGTCCCGTACCCGCTCCACTGAAAGACCGGCCACCCGTTCGAGCGACCGGGTGATAGCCGCCCTGGTTCCAGGGGCGACCTTGAAGCCGTACTCGGCCACAAACCGGCAGGCCCGGAACATCCGCAGTGCGTCTTCCTCGAAACGCTCCTCCGGATCGCCGACGGCGCGCAGGATCCGCGCTTCGAGGTCCTCCTGCCCTTCAAACGGGTCAATGAACTTCCCGTCCAGCCGGATGGCAATGGCGTTCACCGTAAAGTCGCGCCGGGCCAGGTCGTCCTCCAGGGCCCAGACAAACTCCACCTTCTCCGGGCGGTGCGCGTCGTCCCCGTAGAGCTCGGTCCGGAAAGTGGCGATTTCGATTTCCTCGCCGTCTTCGAGAATCCAGGACACCACCCCGAACGCCGCGCCCTTCTTAAAGGCCTTGATCCGGTTTTCGGCGGCCATGGTCAGCACCGCCTTCGGGCAGGCATCCGTGCAGATATCAAATTCCTTGGGCCGGCGCCCGAGCAGGAGGTCGCGGACGGCCCCGCCGACGACGTAGACCTCGTAGCCGGAGGCCGAAATGATGTCCATCACCCGACGCACGTTCGGTGGAAACAACGCCATCAGTCCTTTCCCTTGATCACCGCCAGGGGCCGCAGGCGGGCCACCTTTTTCGTCAGGCCGATTTCGGCCAGGGTTTGCACCACCTGGTCGATATCCTTGTAAGCCGGGGGGGCCTCATCCGCCAGTTCCGCGAACTGCCGGGTGTTGTACAAAACGGCGCCCATGGAATCCTCAAACTGCTCCCGGGTGATCGTCCGGCTGGCCGCCGCGCGGGATAAGGTCCTCCCGGCCCCGTGGTTGACCGAGAAAAAGGTCTCGGCGGCCTGCGGGGTTCCGACCAGGACGTAGGAAGCGGTCCCCATGCTGCCCGGGATCAGGGCCGGGTGGCCGGTCTCCCGGTACGGCGCCGGATTGCCCGGGTGGCCCGCGGGCAACGCCCGGGTAGCGCCCTTGCGGTGCACCAATAACCTTCGGCCCCCGTGGTGCTCCCACTTGGCGATGTTGTGGGCCACGTCGTAGACAATCCGCATGTTCAGTTCATCCGGATCCCGACCGAGCACCTTGCCGAAAGCGCGGCGGACGTCGTGAGTGATGGTCTGCCGGTTCGCAAAGGCGAAGTTCACGGCGCAGGCCATGGCCTGGTAATACCGCCGCCCCTCCGGCGAATTGATGGGCGCACAGGCCAGGCCCTTGTTGGGCAGTTGGATGCCGTACTTCTTGGCGGCCGGCAGAAGACTCCGGGAGAAATCCGTGCAGATCTGGTGCCCGAAACCACGGCTGCCGGTGTGGAT
>JACUUW010000082.1 GCA_014859075.1 Desulforudis sp. | reverse complement strand
CGCGGTGCCCCGCCTCTTTGCACCCACTCCGGTCGAAGCCCTCGGCCTGGGCGTGGTGGTCCTGGCGGTCGCCATCACCGTGAACACCGGCGTCTCGCAACACCTGCTGAAGGTCGCCCGGGAGACCGATTCGCCGGCCCTCGAGGCGGACGCCTGGCACCTGCGTACCGACGTCTACACGTCGGTAGGGGTTCTGGCGGGTCTGGGACTGATCAAGCTGACCGGACTCTTGATCCTCGACCCCCTCGTCGGCATGCTGGTGACCCTGTTCATCCTGCGGGCCGCTTACCGGCTGATCAGGGATTCGCTCAAGAGTATTCTGGACGTGCGCCTGCCGGAGGATGAAGAACGCCAAATCCGGTCCGCTCTGGCAAAATACCAGGCCGAATTTGTGGAGTACCACGGGCTGCGCACCCGCAAGGCCGGGTCCGACCGGCACATCGACCTGCACCTGGTGACCCCCGCGGGGGGTTCGGTCGCCGACGCCCACGTCCTGTGCGAACGGATCGAAAAAGACATCGCCGATCTTTTCCCAAATAAGGTACACACACTGATTCACGTCGAGCCCTGCGCCCGTGACTGTGCGCAGTGCCGTAACGCCGTGAAAGCGGACTGTCCGGAGTTGACCCAACGCGATTAGCTTGTCGAGACTGGTGTGAGGTGGTGTGGGACATGTCTGTTTACGACTCACCGGTTGAACTGATCGGACGTACGCCCCTGGTCCGCCTGACCCGGGTGGCGGCCGGCCTGCCGGCCGCCGTAGCCGCGAAACTGGAATACCTGAACCCCGGCGGCAGCATCAAGGACCGGGCCGCCCTGGCCATGCTGGAGGCGGCCGAGGCCGAAGGCCGCCTCGGGCCCGGGTCGGTGATCATTGAACCGACCAGTGGAAACACCGGCGTCGGCCTGGCCTGGATCTGCGCCCGGAAGGGGTACCGGCTGGTGCTGACCATGCCGGACACCATGAGCCTGGAACGCCGTAGACTGCTCCGGGCTTTCGGGGCCGAAATCGTGTTGACCCCGGGCGCGGCGGGCATGGCCGGAGCCGTGCGCCGGGCCGGCGAGTTGGCCGCCGCGACACCCGGAGCTTTTGTGCCGGGGCAGTTTGCCAACCCGGCCAACCCGGAAATTCACCGCCGGACCACCGCCGTGGAGATTTGGGACGACACGGAAGGCGCCGTGGACATCCTGGTGGCCGGAGTGGGTACCGGGGGCACGATCACCGGTACGGCCGGCAAACTGAAAGAGCTCAAAGCCACCCTGCGGGCCGTGGCCGTGGAACCCGCGGAGTCGGCGGTACTGGCCGGGGGGCGGCCCGGACCGCACCCGATTCAGGGCATCGGCGCCGGGTTCGTGCCGGAGGTTCTGGACACCGCCCTGATTGACGAAGTGATCGGGGTCGCCGGAAGTGAGGCCGGCCGGATGGCGAAACGCCTCGCCCGGGAGGAAGGATTGCTGGTCGGGCTGTCGTCCGGCGCGGCGGCCTAGGCCGCCATACAGGTGGCCGCCCGCCCGGAAAACGCCGGCCGGCTGGTGGTGGTGGTCTTTCCGGACAGTGGCGAACGCTACCTGTCAACCGGGTTGTTCGGAAAGTAGAAAAACACCCGCGGGCCGGAATCATCAGGGATCCGTCGGCTCGTCAATCCGCTGCCAGCGGAAAAGTATGTCGTCTCTGATGAGTACCCGGAACCGTTGTCCGGGTTTGAATTCGCCGGTCAACAGTCCGTTGTACAGTTGGGCGTTTTGGAAGGTGTTTATCGCGCCGTCGGGGAACATGACGTCCACGTTCTGACCCTTGCGGGCGGCGACCAGAGTGACCTCCGCCGCGGTTACCGGCGTACTGAGCACTTTAAGAGTGACCAGAATGCCCGGCAGTACAATCAGGGCGAACAGGAAGCCGACGATGAAGTAGACTCTGGGGAGTTCGGGACTGAGAATCCCGGCAATGGCGGTGACAAAGGCCAGAATTATCGGAACCAAAAGGGTCAGAGGCCAACCCACGCGTTGCATAAACCCAAACAATACTCGATCCCCCTAGAGATAAATTAAGGTGTCCGCGTCGACCTCGGGATTGGCCACGATGTCCAGCGGCACCCGATCCAGCCAGTCCTTTCCGTACTCCATTTCGGCCTGGCGCACCCGGGCCAGACCCTGGTCGGTGATCATGCGCCGGTCCCCTTCCCCGGATTTCATGCTGGGACTCGTACCGGTGAAATAGCCGGCCGCCCCCTTCGGGTGCTTGCCGTATTTCCGGCAGAACCAGCTCAACTCCAGGGGGGATACGTTACCGCCGGCCCGCACCACTTCCGCCAGGGGCGCCAGGGCGCGGATGGTATGCACCGGAATCTCCTTGCCTCCCTCGGCGGCGTACAGGTTGCGCAGTTGAACTTTCACCGCCTTTAGATCTTGTTCGATCAGGGAAAGCTGGTCGGCCAGGTGCTTTAAGACTTCCCGCGGCACACTTACTTTCACGTTTCAAGGACTCCTCTTCCAGTACTAGCTCTATTCTAGCATCCAAAGCCCAGGCTGGGAAATACTCACGAGATTACCTCGCCGAATAACCCGAAGAAAAACCCCGCTTATGTTTATAGCGGGGTTCTTCGTAAAGGCGGGCGTTTACATCATGTCCATGCCGCCCATGCCGCCGGGCATGCCCGGTGCCTTCTTTTCCTTCTCCGGCTTTTCGCCGACCAGAGCCTCGGTAGTCAAAATCATCGCCGCGATGCTGGCCGCGTTCTGCAACGCAATCCGGGTCACTTTCGCCGGGTCTACGATCCCGGCGGCGATCATGTCGGTGTATTCTTCGGTCAGGGCGTTGAAACCCACGCCCTCGGCGCCGGCCTTAACCTTTTCGACGACGACCGAGCCCTCAACACCGGCGTTGTCGGCGATTTGCCGCAGGGGTGCCTCCAGCGCCCTCTTAATGATGTCCAGGCCGGTCCGTTCGTCTGCGCTTTCCGAATTCAGGGCGTCCAGCACGGGCACCACGTTGACGTATATCGTGCCGCCACCGGGGACGATACCTTCTTCAACGGCCGCCCGGGTCGCGTTCAACGCGTCCTCGATGCGCAGCTTCTTCTCTTTCATTTCCGTTTCGGTCGCCGCGCCGACGTTGATGACCGCGACGCCGCCGGCCAGCTTGGCCAGGCGCTCCTGTAGTTTCTCCCGGTCGAAGTCCGAAGTGGTATCTTCAATCTGCTTCTTGATCTGGGCCAGCCGCTTCTTGATGGCGTCTTCCTCGCCACCGCCGTCCACGATGATGGTCTCGTCTTTCTTCACCCGGACTTGGCGCGCCTTGCCGAGCATGTCCAAGGTGGCCTTATCGAGCTTCAACCCGACCTCCTCACTCACGACGGTACCGCTGGTAAGAACGGCGATGTCTTCAAGCATGGCCTTACGCCGCTCGCCGAATCCCGGCGCCTTGACGGCCACCACGTTCAGGGTGCCGCGCAGCTTGTTTACCACCAGGGTGGCCAACGCCTCACCCTCCAGGTCCTCGGCGATGATGAGGAGGGTCTTGCCGGCCTGGAGCACTTTCTCCAGGATAGGCAGGATATCCGCCACGGCCGAGATTTTCTTGTCGGTAATCAGAATATACGGGTCGGAAAGAGTGGCCTCCATTTTATCGGCGTCGGTGATCATGTACGGGGAAATGTAGCCCCGGTCGAAATTCATCCCTTCCACGATCTCGAGCGAAGTGCCGATGCCCTGGGATTCCTCCACGGTGATGACGCCGTCTTTGCCGACCTTCTCCATGGCGTCGGCGATCAGGTTGCCGATGGTGGCGTCGTTGGCCGAAATAGAGGCGACCTGGGTGATCGCTTCCTTGCTCTCCACCGTCTTGGCCCGGTTCTGGATCTCTTCCACGGTCAGTTCGACCGCTTTTTCAATACCCCGCTTCAAGATCATCGGGTTGGCGCCGGCCGTCACGTTTTTCAGGCCGGCCCGTACAATGGCCTGCGCCAGCAAGGCGGCGGTGGTAGTGCCGTCACCGGCGATGTCGTTGGTCTTGGTGGCCACTTCCTTTACGAGTTGAGCCCCCATGTTTTCAAACGGGTCCTCGAGTTCGATTTCGCGGGCGATGGTCACGCCGTCGTTTACAATCATCGGCGAGCCGAACTTTTTCTCCAGTACCACGTTGCGGCCCTTGGGTCCGAGCGTCACCCGCAACGCGTCCGCCAAGGCGTTGACGCCCCGCTCCATTGCTTTACGTGCATCCTCACGATAAATGATGTCTTTGGCAGCCATTATTTAATGAACCCCCTTAATATCCTTTTTGATGTAGCTTCCATTTTTTGATGTAGCTCCCATTCCGACCAAGCGGCCTATTCCAGCACACCCAGAATGTCGTTCTCCCGCAAAATCAAGTAGTCTTCGTCGTCGATTTTGACATCGTTTCCGGCATACTTGGAGTAAAGGACCTTGTCGCCGACCTTAAGGTCGATGGCAACGCGCTGCCCGTTGTCCAGCAGGCGCCCGGAGCCTACGGCCACCACTTCGCCTTTCTGCGGCTTCTCCTTGGCCGTATCCGGTAGCACAATCCCTCCCTTGGTCATTTCCTCCATCGGCAAAGGCTTAACTACAACTCTCTCACCCAACGGCCTGATCATTCGAACCCCTCCTTAAATATTGAGTATTAATTTCGTCAGGCTGTTAGCACTCACCTTCAATGAGTGCTAACACTTGCACGCTTATTATGATAAGAAATGCCGGCAAATAAACGCAAACCCACAGAATTAAGGAAAATCGCCTTGTGTAAGTTAATTTGGCCCAATGCTTTTAAATAGCTTTGCCGCTTTAATGATTTCCTCCACTTTCAATATCTGTATCTCTAATTAAATATTTTTCCCTCCGAAAGAAATTTTATACAAAAAAAGGACCGGATCCGGTCCGTCTTCAGTGGTCGAAAAACAGCCTGGGGGACAGGGTCGACCGCGCCGCGTACAGCCTAGAAACACCCCAGTTCACAGTCTTTCAGTTTGATGTTCAGTTGGTCGGCGGCCCGTCCGATCAACCGCGGTGACACGCCGAGGTCTTTGGCCAGCTTCCGGGCCAGGGCGCAACTGAGCGATCCGTCCGGTGCCGCCGCTTTTAACGCCTTCAGTATTTCCGGTCCCGGTTCCCCAAGTTCGCGGTCTCTTTTCACAACCTGCACTCCTTCCCCATTTTTTCGGTTTTTACGGGACGATCATTAGGTTTATAATAAGAGAAACCTGAACTTAACACAAGGGGGACGCCAGCTTGTACCGTCCAGTGGAAGCACTGACCGCGCTGCGCAACATGCACCGCTACAGTAACCAAGAGCAGACCCAGGGATGGGATGAAATCGTCACGGAAGCGGAGTACGCCATTCAGCTCGACGACCAGGAATTCGGCCGGCTCCTGTGTCTGCCGTCCCACCTGGAGTGGCTGGCCGCCGGCCACCTGGCCCTGGCCGGACGCCTGACGCATCCGGGAGAAATCGCCGATATGGCGGTAGACGTGCCGGGAAATACGGTCCGGGTGCGCACCCGGAGCGCCGGTGACGCGCGCCCCCCCGCACCGGCAGCCGGAGAGCTCCGCATGACCCCTGAGGAAATCAGAGGGCTCTCGGGGCAGCTTCCGGTGATCTCCGCGCTGTTCAGGCGGACCGGCGGGGTGCACACCGGCGGATTGGCCGGAAAGGATTCCTTGCTGTTTATCATCGAGGACACCGGTCGCCACAACGTACTTGACAAAATATACGGCCGCTGTTTCCTCGAAGGCATTCCCCTGGGAGACAAGGCCCTCCTGTTCAGCGGACGCAGCACGGGAAAAATCGTGATGAAGCTGGAGCGGATGGGTATCCCCATGATCATCGCCCGCGGCGCACCGACCACCCTGGCCGTCGACTTGGCGGAGCGAGCCGGCATCACGTTGATCGCTTTCGCCCGGCCCGACCGGATGAGCGTATTCACCCACCACCGGCGGGTTACCGGGGGCTTGTACTGATTACCCGGAGAGGTCGAGTGTCCGCGTCTCGCTGACCACGAAGTGTACAGACTGGTCGTACTCCTCCGGGTAGACCGTTGCACACACCTGAAAGTCGTAGGCCAGGCCGATCAACACCGCGTGCCGACGCACCCGGGAAAGGAACCGGTCGTAGTAGCCCCCGCCGAACCCCAGGCGATAGCCCGCATAATCATAGGCCACTCCGGGCACCAGGATGCAATCGAGTACTTCAGGCGGCATTTCCTCATACCGTTGCGGTTCGGGTACACCGTAGGCCCCCGGCGCCAACCCTTCGGGATAGACGGTGATCCGGGCCGCGGTTAAAGCCCGGCGTTCGCGGTTGGTAACCGGCAGCGCCACCTGTTTCCCGGCGGCCAGCGCAGCCTGGATCAAAACGCCGGTCCGTACCTCGTTACGCAGGTCCACGTAGGCCAGAAGGTACCGCGACTCCCGGAAGGCCGGCAGGCTTAACACCCTCCGGGTGACCGCCGCACTCGCCTGCTCAACCTCAAGGGGGGTCATGGCCTCCCTGGTCTTCACCATCGTAGTCCTCAACGTCTTCTTCCGATCCATCTCTAACCGCAACCCATGCCCAGGCCGGGCGCGGCGTTCAGGGTGAGGGGCGAAAACCCCCCGCGCAAGTAGCGGTAGTAGCCGGCACAGGCCACCATGGCGGCATTGTCCGTACAAAAGGCGGGTGGCGGCACCGTACCCGCAAAACCGGCCGCGGCGGCGCGCTCCTTCAACGCTTTCGCCAGCGTCCGGTTGGCGGCCACCCCGCCGGCCAGCAGAATGCGGGCTGGACGGTGGACCTCGGCCGCGGCCAGCACTTTGTCGACCAACACGTCCACTACCGCCTGCTGAAACCCGGCCGCCACGTCGGCCAAGTTCACTTCCCGGCCTTCACGCCGGGATTTTTCCAGGTAGTTGATTACGGCCGTCTTCAGGCCGCTGAAACTGAAGTCGTGGGTGTTTTCCTCAAGGTAGGCGCGTGGGAAAAAGAGGTGCTCCGGATTACCGTCCCGAGCCAGGCGCTCGACCTGCGGTCCACCGGGGTAACCGAGTCCCAGGACCCGGGCGACTTTGTCGAAGGCTTCGCCGGCCGCGTCGTCGCGGGTCCGGCCCAATAGACGGTAATCGCCCAGCCGGGAGATGAACACCAGGTCGGTGTGTCCGCCGGAAACAACCAGGCAGAGCACGGGAAAAGACAGGTTGGGCTCGATCAGGAAGTTGGCGTGGATATGCGCTTCCAGGTGGTTGACGCCGATGAGGGGGATATCCAGAGCGAAAGCGACCGTTTTGGCCGCCATCAAACCGACCAGGAGCGCCCCGGCCAGGCCGGGACCGTAAGTGACGGCCACACCGTGCAAGTCCCGAAAAGTGACCCCGGCCTCCGCCAGCGCCTCCTGAAGCACAGGATTGATCCCCTCAAGGTGGCGGCGGGAGGCTATCTCGGGAACCACCCCGCCGAACTTCCGGTGCAGGTCGACCTGCGAAGCGATGATATTCGAACGCACTATTACGCCGTCCTCGACCACCGCAGCCGAAGTTTCGTCACAGGATGTTTCGACGCCCAGTAGAATTACGCTCATGGGTTTATTTTAACAAAAAGGGAAGGGTCCTACAATTGCGTGGTTGGGACCGACGACGCCACCCATTTTTATTATTTCTTGGCTTTGGCCTCCTCCGGACCCTTCCGGCCGGTATCGTGGTCGGCCATGCGGGCGAACAGGGAAGCCAGCGTCCGCTTTTCGGATTCGTCACCCTGCTCCCAGAGTTCCTTCAACAAACGCTGTTCCCGGTCGGCCGGATCAAAAAAGTCGGCGATCACCCCACCCACCCGGTAGGTCAGGTTCTCGATGGTTTTGTCCGAAAGACCGATGTTCTCCGCAGCCTGGATTCCTTTGCCGATCAGCCCTTTCCAGTCCTGCCGCTCGGTTTCCAGTTCCATTTTTCGTACACCTCCTCTCTCTAATTTGTACCACTACCCCCTGATTATGCGGTCTTGTCAGTCACAAAAAGGTTATTTTTATTATTTTTTATGTTTTTGATAACTGGCAAGTTGCATTTTATAA
>JACUUW010000310.1 GCA_014859075.1 Desulforudis sp. | reverse complement strand
CGGGCTCTGCCGGCTGCCGAGGGCAGGAAGGCGGCAGGTCGCCGGTCGTCGGTCACCGCGATCCATTATTCTGAATTCTGAATTCTGAATTCCAGCCTGCCACCTAAAGCAGTTTGCCGTCAAAGACCTCCTCCGCCGGGCCGGTCATGTAGACCGAACCGGCATCGTCGGGCCATTCGATCAGCAGTACGCCCCCCGGTAAACGGACGTTGACGGTGCGCCCGGTCCGGCCGTTCAAGACCCCGGCTACGGCGACCGCGCACGCCCCCGTACCGCAGGCCGGTGTCGCTCCGGCCCCCCGCTCCCAAACCCATACGTCCGCTTCCCCGGGGTTCCGCACGGTCACAAACTCAACGTTGGTCCGGGCCGGGAAGACCGGGTGCCGTTCGAGGAGCGGACCGTACCGCTGGAATTCCTGTTCATCCAGGTCGGCGTCAAAAATGACGCAGTGCGGGTTGCCCATGGAAACGGCCGTGACCTCAAAGTCACGGTTTCCGGCTTTCAGCTGCTCCCCCACGACCGGACCCGCCGGGCCGGCCATCGGGATTTCGGCCCGCTCCAACCGGGGCCGGCCCATGTCGACCCGTACGGTCTCTTCACCCGCCGCGGAAAGGATCTCCGGCCGGATAATCCCGGCCGGCGTTTCCACCTCAATCCGTTTTTGGGAGACCACGCCACGGCGGTGGGCATACAGGGCGACGCACCGGATGGCGTTGCCGCACATCTCGGGCTCGCTGCCGTCGGGGTTGAATACCCGTATGCGCAGGTGCGCGGACTCCGAGGGCAGGATCAACACCAGCCCGTCCGCGCCCACCCCGAACCGGCGGTCGCAGAGCTTGCGCGCCAGCGGTGCGGGGTCGGCCGGCAGGTCCTGGCTGAAACCATCGATCAGCACAAAGTCGTTGCCCAGACCGTGCACCTTGGTAAAATACATCGGCACTCTCCTAGCCTTCTATTATTGACAGTACCAGTTCCGCGCTCTTGACCAGATCCTCGATGGCAATGAATTCGTCGGTGGTGTGCACCTTCTGCATGCCGCAGGCCAGGTTGGCCGTCGGCACGCCCAATGCGTTCAGGATGTTGGCGTCGCTCCCCCCGCCGGTCGTCTCGAGGCGCGGGTCCAGCCCGACCCGGGCGACGGCACGCAGGGCGGACTGAATCACCGGGTGATCGGGCGCCAACCGGAAGGACGGATACATTAATTCAACCTCCAATTCCACGCGGCCGCCGGCGCTTTCCACGCCTCCGGTAAACAGACGGCAGATCTCTTCGGTCAGGGCGGCCCGTTTCCCGTCATCCAGGCTCCGCGTTTCGCCCTCAACGGTCACCCGCTCGGGGACGATGTTGGTTGCAATACCACCGTTGATGACCCCGATGTTGGCGGTGCTTTCACCGTCGATCCGACCCAAACGCAGGGGGGCGATACCCCGCGCCGCCGCTTGAATGGCGTTGATCCCGTCTTCCGGGTTGATTCCGGCGTGGGCCGCCCGGCCCCGGACCACGGCCGCAATCCGGTCCTGTGACGGTGCCCGAACGATGATCTTCCCCGGGGGACCGTCACTGTCCAGGACGAAACCGTAACCGGCGGAAATCAGCCCGGCATCCAGATGTTTGGCGCCGACCAATCCCTGCTCCTCGGCCACCGTGAACAGCAGTTCCAGAGGCGGGACGGGCCGGTTGCGCTCCCGGACCACCCGCAAAGCCTCGAGCACCGCCGCGATGCCGGCCTTGTCATCGGCCCCGAGGATTGTAGAACCGCTGCTGTAGACCACGCCGTCCCGGATCACCGGTTTCACCCGCCGGCCCGGATCCACGGTATCCAGGTGGGTACAGAAAAGGATCCGGGGGCCCTCCCCGGTCCCGGGCCACCGGGCGTACAGGTTGCCGGCCTGCCCGTTGATCCTTGGGCCGGCCTGGTCCTCGAAAACTTTCAAACCAAGCCCGGTCAATATCTCCCGGACGAAATCGGCCACATCCCTTTCCCGGAAGGAAGGGCTGTCGATCTGAACCAACCGCAGGAAGTCATCCAACAAACGCCGGCGATCAACCAACGGCCCGGCCTCCTCCGGCCCCCAACGCGGCACCCCGCTCCAAGGCCTCACGGTTGGCGGGAATCAATTTGCGCCGGTGGGGCGGCAACACATCCTTCAACGCTTCCACCGCCGAAGCAACGGAGATCACCCCGGACAACCCGATATAGGCCCCCAGGATCACGTTGGCGGCCACCCGCACGTTGCCGATCTCTTCGGCCATCCGGTTGGCGTCCACGCCCACGACCAGGACCTCGGGGTACTCCCCGGTTTCTTTCACCAGTGCGCTGTTGTACAAAATCACACCGCCGGGCACAACGGCACCGGCGTATTTTTCAAACGACGGTTGGTTCATGGCGATGAGCACCTGAGGTTCGGTCACCAGGGGCGAACTGATCTCGGTGTCGGAAAGGGTGACACCGCAGTTGGCCGTGCCTCCACGCATTTCCGGACCGTAGGACGGAATCCAGGCCACGTGCAAGCCCTCGTGCATTCCGGCGTAAGCCAGCAACTGCCCCGTGGACATGACGCCCTGACCGCCGAACCCGGCCAGCAGGATCTCCACTAACATTCTATCGCCTCCTCCGCCGAGGGGGTCCGGAATTCGCCCAGCGGGAAAACGGGGACCATATTCTCTCCAAGCCACTTCAAGGCCTCCCGCGGACTCAAGCCCCAGTTGGTGGGACAGGTGGACAACACCTCGACGACCGAAAAACCCTGGCCGGAGAGCTGTACTTCGAACGCTTTCTTGATCGCCCGCCCGGCCAGCCGCACGTGGCGCGGGCTGTGTACCGAGACCCGGGACACGTACACCGCCCCGTCGATCGTGCTGAGCATTTCGGCCACCCGGAGCGGAGAACCGGCCGTTTCCCGATCCCGCCCGTGCGGGGTGGTGGTGGTCTTCTGCCCCAAAAGCGTGGTCGGCGCCATCTGCCCGCCGGTCATTCCGTAGATCGCGTTGTTCACAAAAATGGTGGTTATCTTTTCCCCCCGGGCCGCAGCGTGGACGATCTCGGCCGTACCAATGGCGGCCAGGTCGCCGTCTCCCTGGTAGGTGAACACCACCCGGTCCGGCAGGACCCGCTTCACCCCCGTCGCCACCGCCGGGGCGCGGCCGTGCGCGGCCTGGATCATGTCGCAGTTGAAGTAGTCGTACGCAAACACCGCGCAGCCCACCGGACAGACCCCGACCGTCTTCTTCCGTACCGCCAGTTGGTCGACGGCTTCGGCCACCAGGCGGTGGATGATCCCGTGGGTACAGCCCGGGCAGTAGTGAAAAGGCTTATCGGTCAACGCCTGTGGCCGCTGGAACGTCTTCGGCACCGGGCATCACCCCCGTAATTCTCTTGACCTCGTTGCACACCTCGCGTACCGTGGGGACCAAGCCCCCCGGCCGCCCGAAAAAGTGTACCGGCTTTTCCCCCTCGACGCTCAACCGTACGTCTTCCACCATCTGGCCCAGACTCATCTCCACCACCAGGAATCTGTCGGCGCGTGCCGCCGCCCGCTTGACACTGTCCTCAGGAAAAGGCCAGAGGGTGATCGGCCTGATCACCCCGGCCCGGATGCCGTCCCTGCGGGCCCGGTCGACCACCGCCTTGGCCACCCGGGCCACGGTGCCGAAGGCCACCAACACCAGTTCGGCGTCGTCAAGCCGGTATTCCTCGCAACGCTGCTCACCGCGCCGGATCTCGGCGTACATCACCGCCAGGTCCAGGTTGAACCGTTCGTTGTCCTCGGGCACAATGTTGAGCGAACTGATGATGTTGGGCGCGGGCCGGTCCCCCTGACCGTCGGTGGCCCAGGGTTTGGCCGGGGCCGTCCGGGTTTCCCCGGGTTCGATCTCGACCGGCTCCATCATCTGGCCCAGGACGCCGTCGCCCACCACCATCACCGGGTTCCGATAGCGATCGGCCAAATCAAAGGCCAGGATCATCATCTCAATGATCTCCGGCACCGAAGCCGGCGCCAGGACGATCTGGCAGTAGTCGCCGTGGCCGCCGCCTTTAACCGCCTGAAAGTAATCGCCCTGTGCCGGGGCGATATTGCCCAGTCCGGGTCCACCCCGCATCACGTTAACGATCACGCACGGCAAACGGGCGCCGGCAATATACGATATGCCCTCCTGCATCAGGCTGATGCCCGGACTCGAAGACGAAGTCAGGACCCGGGCCCCGGCCGCCGCGGCGCCGAAAACCATGTTGATCGCGGATACCTCGCTCTCCGCCTGGACGAAAACACCGCCGATTTCGGGCAGGCGGCGGGCCAAAAAGTGGGCCAACTCCGACTGCGGGGTGATCGGGTAGGCAAAGGTGTGTCGGCATCCGGCCCGGACCGCGCCCTCGCCGAAAGCTTCGTTCCCCTTCATCAGTACTCTAGGCAGGTGACTCACCCCTTTCCCCCGGCGGCTTGCCGCCGTTCCAATCCACTTCAATGACCACGTCCGGACACATCCAGGCGCAGATGCCGCATCCGGTGCACCGGCTGAGGTCGGTCGCGGTCGCCGGATGAAAGCCGAGTACGTTGAAGTGATCGGCCAGCACGATAATCTTCTTGGGACAGAACTCCACGCAAAGGCCGCACCCTTTACAGCGCTCCTCCCGGAAAGTGACCAGGCCCAACTATCCCATCTCCCTCATGACCAGAATTCAGAAGTCAGAATTCACAATTTGCGTTAACGCTACCGCTCTCCTTAACCGACAGGTTTTGTTTCGGCTTCAGACCTCTGTTTCCCAAGGTGGGCGCATAAAAAACCGCAACCGGAATACCGGGGTGACGGCATCAAGAGCCCGGACCGCGGCGGCGATGCCGGGCCGGACCCCGGTGCAGGCCACGGACACTCCCCGCTCCCCGGCCACGACACCCAAAATACGGCGGCCTTCAACCACCGTGGCCGCGTCGGTTTCCGGACCCAGGTTGGTATTGTTGATCAGGTAGTCTATACCCACCCGGGCCGTGCGCTCGATCCGGTCGATCATCAAGTGGATGTCGGCCCGCGTAGCCGAATGGGCCCGGCACGTATTCACCACAAAATAGACGGCGTAGTGTCCGGTCGGCAGACTGGGTCGCAAGCTGCCCAGGACGATGGCGCCGATATCGTCGCCCCCGACGTCGAAGACCCCCCGTTGATCGTCCCGCGACAACACGCCCCAAATGGCCGGCGTCAACGCCGGCACATCGGCCTGCATCAGTGCATCGGGCGGGCACACCACATCAACTCCGAGACGGGCAAGTTCCGTCTTGACTTTGCGCACCCGGTAATACGGGTTAATGACGTCCAGGTCCACCAAGGCGACCGGAACCTCTTGGGCCAGCATCAACGCGGTGTTGATGGCCAGTTCGGTCTTCCCGCTGCCCAGAGCGCCCACAAAAATACTGACCCGGTTTGTTGGGTAAAAATGCCCGCCCACGCTCATACCATTCGTTATAAGTCGGGGAAATCCCTTCTCCGGCGGCCCAGACGATCCACAAAATCAAGCAGCCGGTTCCGGGCGATTACTTCGGTAAGGGAATAGCGCTCGGTAAGGAGGTGAAAGGCCACCAAGAAAATCAACACGGCTGATTTGGCGGGCAGGGCCAAGGTCCAAACGACCGTGAGGCCCAGCACCACCCCCAGGACGTTGGCCCCGGCGTCTCCCATCATGGCCCGACCCCGCAGGTCAGCCGGCAGGTAAACAAGCAGCGCTCCGCCGACCGCGGCCGGAAACACCAGCAGTGGGTTGCCCCAGCCGGCGCCCAGAAGCAACCCCCCCGCCACCAGAAAACCCTTGCCGGCCCGTCCGGGGCGGAGGTCCAGCAGATTCAGGGCGTTGGCCGAGAGCGCAATGATCAGGGTGTCGACCACGATCTCCGGCCCCCGGGAAGTCGCCAGACTCACCAGAAAGGCGATCACCAGCCCACCGATCGCCTTCAGCGCCCCGGTGGTGACGTGACCCTTGAGCAACCGGGTCAGGTGACCCCTTAGCCCGCTGGCCTCACGGGAACCGTACACGTCGTCCACCAGGCCCAGAAAGGCCATGCCGCCCACCGCCAGCAGAAAGACGGGAAACAGACCGGCATAAGCGGCGTCGGGACGGATCACGGCGGCAACCGTGAACAACAAAGACGGTACGATGAAAAACAGAACACCGACGCCGGCCGGAATCACTTCGCCGCGGTAGTTGGGCCGTACGTGCCCCGCCGCGGTGATGATCCTGTTGAGGAGGGGAAGTGCCGGGACGGCCAGAGCCGATCCCAGAGCGAGGAAGATCAGGATTTCCAAAGTCGAGTTCACCTTGCTATCCGCTTTCCGTATTTCATACGGCACCGCAGCAAAGTCGCCGCGATGTCCCGGAACTGCCGACCCCGGTGCACGAAACCCTTCAGGTCGCGCCCGGTCTCACGGTGCCGCATTTCGACCGGGACTTCGAGAACCCGATAGCCGTGCAAGGCCGCCTCGATACTCATCCCCACCTCCACGCCGTAACCCGGCGCCAGGGGCAGGAGTTTGCACAGCAATTCGCGCCGCACGGCACGCTGTCCGGATATCGGACTCTCCATTTCCAGACCGGTGAAGTAGCGGATTCCCGCCCGGGCCAGACCCTTGACGACGCCGAAACCGCCCTTGCGACGTGCCACCGGAAACCGGGCGACGGTCAGATCGGCCCGGCCTTCAACCACCGGCTGGATCAGCTTTCGGGCCTCCCCGGCGCTCCCGCCGAGATCACCGTCCAGGAGCACAATCACCATTCCGGTCGACTTTTCGATGCCGGCGTTCAACGCGGCGCCCTTTCCCCTGTTGGCCGGCAGGCGCAGGACTTCCGCCCCGGCCTCCCGTGCCCGGGAAGCCGTATCGTCGCTGGAACAGTCATCGACCACGATGACTTCGGAAACTTCCGGTATGCCGCGGACGGCCGTTACCGTCCGCCCGACCCGCGGCCCCTCGTTGAAGGCCGGGATTATCACGCTGACTCTGTCGGGCATCAATTACCCGCCTTCCGTCAATTCAGCACCGGCAGCATCCGTTGGGCCGTTTCCTTGACTCCGTAGTGTCCGTCCTGTCCGGCCAAAACCAGTACCAGGGCGAATTGTCCGGGTGTGGTGTCGATGTTGTCCACCGTACAGGCCAACTTGGCCTGGAACTCTTTGATAAAGGAAACCGGGGCGGCGCGCTCCTCCACCCCGCAAACCCGCAGACCGTAACCCTGCAAGCGGTCAATGATCGGAAAGCCCAACACGGCGGCCGGCGCAGCCGTGGAATCCCCACCGCCCAACAGAACCGCCGCGTCCAACGGGCGGCCGTACTCACCGCCGACCGAGATCAGCCCCTCGCCCGTCAGGTACTCCACCAGCGGCGAAGGACCTTCCACAACGGCCCGAGCCAACTCCCCGGCCAAGAGGCCGTGCAGTTCATCTCGGGACGCTGGCGCGGGCAGCCCCAGGGATAGCAGATTCTCCTCGTGTCCTTCCACGTTCAGGTCCCCCGGAATTCTGGTCGTCGAGACCACCTCGGCCCCCGCGTTCTTCAGCAGTCCGCGCAGATCGTGGTCAACCGGGTAAGTGCTGATCTCAACCAGAGCGATCTGATATCCGTCCAGGCGTCCGCCAACCAGAAAGGGCAACACATCTTTTAAAAACTGCGACTGCAGATCGATTTCGGCTTCCAGCGCGGTCACCTCGGCACGGACCATCCGGTTTTCCTCCCGGAGCTCGTTCAGGTGGTTCTCCAGCCGTTCCGCAATCTGTTCCTGCTGGCTGGCCAGCGTGTCGACTCCGAGAATCGAACTCCCCACCAGGATGCCGATTCCCAACGCCAGGAATACAGCCACCAGGGAAGCAATATGGTACCGAATGTCTATAATCATTAATCTTCCCTCAAATCCCTAGAATTACCCGTAACTGGATGTACAACAGCCACAGAATCTCCCTGGTGGCTGGAGCCAGACTCAAAACGGCCGCCAGCGGCAGCGAAGCCGCCAACACGATCACGGCCACGTGCCGTGGCCGCAAGGAACGATGGTAGAGCTGGGACACCCCCCGGGCGTCAATGAGGTGGGAACCGACTTTCAAGCGCACCAGAAAGGTACTGGCCATTCCTTTGCGTCCCTTTTCCAGGAAATCAAACAGGTTGGAGTGG